>CABUDB010000363.1 GCA_902490245.1 uncultured Collinsella sp. | reverse complement strand
GATTCATGCCGTTCGTTCGGGCGTGACGACGATTACCTCGCCGGTGCGTTTTCTGGGCTCGGCTGTGGCGGCTCCCTTCAATGCGATCGGTAACGTGTTCTCTAACCTTACGGCGTCACAGGACACGCTTGACGAGCTTAAGAAGCAAAACGAGGAACTGACCTCTAAGGTCGCCGAGCTCTCCGAGGCTCAAAAGACCGCCGAGCGACTGGAGGGTCTGGTCGGTCTGCAGTCGACCTACAACCTCAAGTCCACTGCAGCTCGTATCGTCGGCGCTTCGGGCGATGCCTGGACCTCGACCGTTACCATCGATAAGGGTTCTGCCGACGGGCTTACCATTAACATGCCCGTGACGAGTTCTGCCGGTGTCATAGGCCAGATCATCGAAGTCTCGGCCAAGACGTCCACCGTGCGCCTGATTGGCGACGAGAACTCGGGCGTGTCCGCCATGGTGCAGGATACGCGCGCCCAGGGCATGCTGCAGGGTCAGGCTGACGGCACGCTGCGTCTTGAGTATGTGAGCGTCGATTCCGACGTTAAGGTTGGCGACATCATCGTGACCTCGGGCATTGGCGGTGTGTTCCCCAAGGGCCTTCCGCTCGGCACCGTCTCGTCGGTTGAGAAATCGGCAAACGACGTGTACTACACCATTGTGGTGCGCGCTCAGACCACGGCCGAGAACAACGAGGAAGTGCTGGTCATCACCTCGCTGACCGACGAACAGTCGGCCTCGGATGAGGACGTGAACACCGCTAATAGCACGCCGCAGGGAACGTCGCGCGATGCTGCGACCAAGACGAAGGACGAGAGCTCGGATGACAGTTCCGACACGTCTGAGACGACCGATTCCGGCTCGAGCGAATAGGGGGCATGTCCATGGATCTACACGAGCAGGGGATGAGCTCCCGCACGTTTGTAATCGCCGCCATCGTGTGCGTGCTGCTGCAGGCAGGCCTGGCACCGCAGATCTCCATTGCGGGCGGTCGCGTCAACTTCATGATTATCTTGGTGTGCCTAAGCGTGTTCTCGGGCGACCCGAACCGTGCCGTCGTGTGCGGTTTTTGCAGCGGCTTGTTCTATGACCTTTCCGCTGCCGTGCCGGTGGGCGTTATGTCGCTCCTGCTGACCGTGGGTTCTTTTGCCCTGGTGCATAGCGCCGCCGGTCAGACGGGCGGTAGCCCGAGTGCGCGCGGCGTCACCGTGGGCGCCTTCGCGCTCGTCATTAATGTGATCTACAGCATCATCTTGCTGTTTATGGGTTTGGAGACGAGCTTTGTCGTTGCGATCTTCGGCCATGCGCTGCCGTCTTCGATCCTGACGGGTCTGGTTGCCATTCCGTTTTTGATGTCCGGCGTCGTGCCGCAGTCCTGTTATGGATTTTCCGCACGTGTCGGACTCCAGACGTTCATGCGCTTTAAGCCCAAGACCCGTAAGCTCAAATAGGGGAGGCCCGTAGATGTCTTCCCAGATGACGGTTATTATCGCCGGTATCGTGCTGGTTGTGGC
>CABUDB010000362.1 GCA_902490245.1 uncultured Collinsella sp. | reverse complement strand
CAACCCGGAGCATACGGACCAGCCCACGCCAGGCATGCGGCGGCGCTGCGCCGCAGATCCCACCCGCAAGCAAAGATCTTCTTGCACCTCGCCGCTTGCGGCCCCAATCCGCACCAAGTCGGGAAGATAGATGTCCTCGGTCGAGGGCGACGACGTGCACAGCACACGGCGCTCTTCATCGGGATCGAGGCCCCTCCAGCTGATGTAACCCATTTGTCGGCGCTCGGCGCGCATCATGCGTAGCGCCGAGGCGCCTGTTAGGATTACGGAAGCCGCTAGCTGATCGTCTGTCGACTCGCTGCGCCGCTCAATCTTCACTGCCACAAAACCACCCCTACCAAACGCGTGCGATAGCGAGGCCATCGACTGCCGCAGCGCCGGCGCGCTTGAGTTCCGCCGAAGCCGCGGCCATCGTCGCACCCGTGGTGATAATGTCATCGATAAGCAGCAGGCGGCGGCCGTGCACGTCCTCAACCGTCTCGTACATGCCTTGGGCACGCTCGCGGCGCTCCTCACGACCGAGTTCGCGCTGGTCGCCATGCCCGTACTTGACGAGAGCATCGAGCAGGGGAACACCCGACAGCTCGCAAAATGGGCGCGCAATAGCCTCCATATGATCAAAACCACGCCGCCGAAACGCTGCCGCTGTCGCAGGCACAAACACCACCGCATCCGCACTGGACAGCACACCTCCTAAGCGTTCGGGCGCTACGATCTGGGCATGCAGGGCGGTGTCGTAGAGCAGCTCCGCCAGATACGGAGCCAGACGTCGCTCGCCCGCATCCTTGTACGCTTTAATGATGCGCGGCAGCGGATGCGCATAGACGGCGCACGCCAGGCAGCGGTCGAGCGCCTCCGCCATTGCCGAGGACGTGCCCTCGACCGAACACTCAGTGCACAGCAAATCCCCAAACGGGGCGCCGCATCGGGTACAGCTATGACGCGGGTCGATGAGCGTGAGCGCGGCCAGGCAGTCTTGGCAAATAAGCGCACCGGCGCGCTCGCAGCCGGCACATCGTGTTGGCGACAATGCCTCAAGCGCCTCGCGTGCCGCCCGCTCGGCAAACGGTAGCAATTCGTCCGCAAACGGTAGGATGCCGGCACCTTGCAGGCATCCCAACACATTCAAATGTCTCTTCAAGACACAACCCTCCCTACGTTCGGTCGCAGGGAGGGTTGTTGATTCGGCGCTATGATACCCCGATGTGCTCGGGGCAAGGCGGGCTAAATCCGCTCGCGGGCGTTATTCGCCGGCGGGCGGTTGTGGTGCGGACGAAGACGGGGTCGAGCCCTCGCCACCATCCTGGCGCGGCTTGCGGGAACGGCGACGGCGACGGCGCTTTTGACCCTGGTCGGCCGAGCCCTCGCCACCGCGATCCTCGCGCGGCTCGCGCTCGTCGCGAGCCGCGCCACGCGAAGCCTTGGCAGCCGCTCCCCCGCCATCCCCGGGACGACGGCGCGTGACCTTGACTTCGCCATCCGAAACCTGATCGGCCACGGAAGGAACC
>CABUDB010000361.1 GCA_902490245.1 uncultured Collinsella sp. | reverse complement strand
ACAGCGAGCGAGCCGCATTTGCGCCAAGGTGACGTGAAATGAGAGGGCGCTGACCTTCTGGTCGCGCCCTCGAAATTGAACGTCAGATTGGCGTGAATGCGGCCCGCGCAGCGTCAACGGGTCCGCCGTTCGTTAGAACGGCGGAACATACACCACGTTGTCGCGGCGGGGTTTGGCCTGGGGAAGCACGTCTTCGGCATAGCCCAGAATGCAGTTGCCCACACCGCGCAGGCTTCCGTCGGCGGGCAGACCCCACTTGGCCAGCAGTTCCAATCCCTCGGGTGAGTCAAAGACCTCGTGTGCTCGGTGGATCCAACACGAATCGACGTCCAGCGCATAGGCAGCGTTGAGCAGGTTGCCCATGGCGAGCGAGCCGTCTTCCAGGTGCGTGGGCACGCTGCGGTCGACGAGCACCACCACAACGGTCTTGGCGCCGTAGAAGGGATCTCCCTCGCTACCCATAACCTGGGCGTTGAGCTGCGAGAGGCGCTCGACGGTTGCGGGGTCGGTGACGGCGACGAACGTGACCGGCTGGCGTCCCATGCCGCTCGGCGCATACTGACCGGCTTCGATAATGCGTGCGAGCTTCTCGGCCTCGACAGGGCGATCGCTGTATTTGCGGCAGCTGCGGCGATGGATGAGCGCCTCGATGGTCTCCATGTGTCCTCCTGACGTTGGTTGCGATGCCTCGTTCTTACCCGCCGAACCAAAACCGTAATCGCGCCGTCGGCCCCAAAAAATGCAAGCTACCAAGTGGAAAAGTTGGTTTGCATAAAACTTCAGCCAGAATGTGACAAACCGGTGGGATGATTAAACGTTTTATCCCGTCTACCCTGCGGTTTTTACCACTTGCCTAAATGATGCGCGCATAAGCTCTGATAAAGGTTTTACTAAAGGAGTACCAACGTTTATCAACGCGCCATGGTGGCGCCGGGCCAGGAGGTAACATCATGTTCCAGGCTGGAGATGTCGTCGAGACCGACTTCGAAGGATTTCTGAAGCTGTTGCGTTCCAAGACGCGCGCTTTCGTGTCGATCAACGATCACGAGTACTACATTACGCACACCGATGGCTATTGGCGTGTTCAGGATTGCGAGGCCCTCAACGATAAGGGCCACTTTACTGACTGCTCCGAGCTGGTCAACACGGTCTGCGAGGTCGTCGAGCTGCCTTGGATCTGCGGCAAGAGCCTGCACGACAGCTTCTCGGGCGCCACGGTCTACGAGGCCGTCGCTGCTTAACAGCCAACAATCGATATTCTCTCGCAACCGTCGGCGCCGCCCCGCGCCGGCGGTCTTTTTTGTCGATATGTTATATAGGTCGCACGTCTTGCACGGCCGCCCTTGACGATAGTCAAAACTCGGACTAACCTGAAACTACAATTAGGTTGATTTCCGATCTCAGCCGAACACATTGAGCGAATAGGCCGTTCCCGCAGCTAGCCGAACGCCCCCGAGGTCCCATTCGGGCCCCCGGGTCGGCATTTTCCCAGTTGAAGGAACGGTGGAGATGTGTTTCGATGGGTCCGGTGGC
>CABUDB010000360.1 GCA_902490245.1 uncultured Collinsella sp. | reverse complement strand
ACCTTGTGATGGTCGTCGCCAACCTGCTCAACAACGCCATCGACGCTGCCGCCCAAGAAAACGCACCGGCGAGGTAATCGTCGTCACGCCCGAACGAACGGCATGAATCGGCCCCGTCTCGCCCTCACGAATATAAAACGTGAGCAGCAACACCGAAATCAGGCTGAAAACAATCAACGGGCGCATACCCGTTGATTGTCGCTTGGTATTCAGATTTGTGGAGAAACCCGAAGATCGTGCCAAATGGAATCCACCTTTTGGAAATTAAGCATTGGTCTGGACGAAGCCGCCATCAAACGCATTGGCCTCGAGCACGCGGGCACAGCCGTTAACAACGTTATCGAGCGCCGTGGGGCTGACGTTGACCGAAACGCCGGTCTCATCGCGCAGGCGCACGTCGAGACCGCGCAGCAGCGCGCCGCCACCAGTCAGCAAAATGCCGTAGTACATAAGGTCCGAGGCAAGATCGGGAGGCGTAGCGTCGAGTGCGTCCTTGACGGCCTTGGCCATCTCGTCGAGCGGCTTGTTGAGCGCGCGACGAATCTCCTCGCTCTCGATGCGCACGGTCTTGGGCAGACCGGTGATCACGTCGCGGCCGTTGACCTCGACGTCGAGCTCGTCCTTGAGCGGCACGGCGGAGCCGACCTTGATCTTGATGTCCTCTGCCGTACGCTCGCCGATGGCCAGGTTGTAGGCATCACGAACGTGCGTAAGGATGGCCTGATCGAACTCGTCGCCGGCAATACGAATGGACTGCGAGACGACGATGCCGCCCATAGCGATAACGGCAACCTCGGTGGTACCGCCACCGATGTCGATGACCATGGAGCCGGTGGGCTCCTCGACGGGCAGGTCGGCGCCGATAGCGGCAGCCATGGGCTCCTCGATCAGATAGGCCTGGCGGGCACCGGCCTGGATCGTGGCCTCAAAGACAGCACGCTTCTCGACCGACGTGACACCGGAAGGAACGCAGACGACAACACGCGGACGCGGGGTCCACGGATAGCGCTTCTCAGACGCCTTGTCGATAAAGTAGCGAAGCATGGCCTCGGTAACATCGAAGTCGGCGATGACGCCGTCCTTCAGGGGACGAACGGCCACGATGTTGCCGGGCGTACGGCCGAGCATGCGCTTTGCCTCGATACCGACCGCCAGGATGCGCTCGTCGTTCTTGTCGATGGCGACAACAGAGGGCTCGCGAATGACGATGCCCTTGCCGCGCACGGAGACAAGCGTATTTGCGGTGCCGAGGTCGATGGCAAGATCGCCCGCATAGCTACCGAAGAACATATCCATCAAAGAAAACAACGCAACTCCTGATGTGTTGGATGATTGCTGGAAAACTACTAGCTCATCATACTAGCGCAAGCCCGGCACCTCACTTGCGGTGAAGCGCCGGGCAAAGCTAAATCCCATAAGGTCACTACTGGTTGTCAGCAGCCGAGAAATCCATATCGAGCGAGGAAACGGCCCAGCCGATATGGGGTTCCCTGGGCGATTTCGTCTCCCTGCGTAAGCTTGTGACCGTCGGTCTCGTGA
>CABUDB010000359.1 GCA_902490245.1 uncultured Collinsella sp. | reverse complement strand
GGACGTACTTAAATGAGTGCCCGCAGAATGAGAGTGGATAATCTCCCGTTTTTGGCCTGCTTGGGGGCTCAAAGTGGGAGATTATCCACTCTCGTCATTGGACTAGTCTTTGGGGACGTTCTTGTTTGACTAGTCGTTTAAGAACGTCCCCAATGACTACTTGCTTGGCGGCTGGTTTACTTGCTTGCGAACAGCCAGACTAGGATGATCACCAGGATTGCGGCGACGATGCAGACGATGGCGCCGGTGAATTTGATGCGTGAGTCGCGGGTACGCTCGCGCACCGCGTCCTCGGTGGCCTCGAGCTGGGCGACTTCTCGCTCGGTCTCGGTGTGTTCGGCTTTGTCTCGGGCCAAGGACTCTGCAAGCGACTCGGTGATCTCTGGGTGGTCGTGCACCTCGGTCGCCTGTTCGATGATCGACTGCGCATGTGCGGCATCTGCTTGGGCGTTGGCGATGGTCTGCTCCTGCTCGCGGCGCGCCTTGTCCTCGGCAGTGATCTTCTCGCGCAGTTCGCGCTGACGAGTCGCGGCGGCGGTCTTCGCCGTCTGCAGCTCGTCGCGCGCGGCATCGGCTTCGGTCGTCACGGCTTGGTGCGCGCGTTTTGCGTCGGTGATAGGGGCTTGAGCCTGCTCGACGGCCTGCTCGGCTGCGGCAAGCGAGTGCTCAAGGTCGGCGGTGATGCGCGGGACATCTTCTTCGGCTTTGCGCAGGGCATCTGCCGTGTCGGAGATCTGCATCGAGAGCTCGCTGGTGCGCACCGTATAGTTGGCGGGATTTGCCGAGGGATTGCGTTGCAGCTCGGCATACTCATGACGCAGCGTCTCGAGCTGGGCACGCGTGGCGTCGACGGTTTGTTGTGCGGCGGCAATGCCGGCGTCTCGCTCTGCCTTCACCTTGTCGCGGATGCGCTTGGAATCCTCAAGACGCCGAACGAGGCGGTTGCCGGTCTCGCGCGAGCTCGCCTCGCGGGCCTCCACGGCATCGAGCGCGGCCTTCAGGCGGAGCTCAGTCGCGTCATCCTCTGTCTTCATTTGTTCGAGCTGACCTTTGAGCTCTGTCGCTTTGGCGGCGTGGGCATCACGGTCAATCTCGGCGGCCGCTGCAGTCTTTTGGGCCGTGGCAATCGCCTGGCGCTGGTCGGCGACGATCTGGTCGTAGCGGCCTGCGATATCCTGGCGCGTCTCGAGTTCCTCGGCCTGATCGGCAATGCGCTGCTCAAGTTCGGCCAGGTGGGCGCGGGCATCGGCAAGTGCCTTTTTCGCGGCGTTCATCTCGCGCATGGCCGAGGCGCCCTGGGCGATAAAGGTGCCCACGGCGTTCGCAGTGTTCGAGACAGCGGTCCCCAGATCGCGGCTCGCGGCGGGGGAGTGCGGGGCGGTCGGGCGAGCGGTGTCGGCAGCGTCCGCATCGGCAGCCTGCGGCACGGCGATATTGCCGGTACCGCCCTCGACCACAGAAAAGCCCGCTGCGTGCGGGTCGACCGCATCGGCGCCAATCGTGGGATGCTCGAGCTGCAGAAACGAGGGCATAGATCGGAAGAGCGTCGTGTAGGGAA
>CABUDB010000358.1 GCA_902490245.1 uncultured Collinsella sp. | reverse complement strand
GCGTCATTATTCGTTCTGTGGAGCCGGAGCAGACTTTCGTCATCGATGAGCATAGGCGCCCACGAGCAGCTCGCAGTCGCCCATAGAACCCAGGAACTTGAGGCACTCGTCCTCGTCAAAGGGAGCGTCGGCCTTAAAGAGGAACTCGTTGCAGTAGCGGAATTCCGAGCCCTCCCAGTCGTCATTGGCCTCGATCTCAACACGATTGAGGGCCGCGTCGCGGGCAGAGCCAGCGGAATCAAACGTGGCGGAGAAATCCTCGACAACGGTGCTGCGGCCAAGCGCAGCGGCAACAAAGTTCTCCAGGAAGATGGCAAAGCCAAAGGCGCCGGAGTCAACCACGCCGTTCTCCTTCAGAACGGGCAGCAGGTCGGGCGTGCGGGCGACGGACTGGTAGGCCTCGACGACGATAGCGTCGAGCGCGTCCTCGGCCGAGAACTTCTTCTTCTCGCACTCGTCGGCCTTGGTCGAGACATCGCGCAGCACCGTGAGGATCGTGCCCTCGATGGGCTTGCGGACGGCCTGGAAGGCGACCTTGACGGCTCGGCGGAACGCATAGGCGATGTTGGCGGACGTAATGGGCTCATCGGCAGAAACGAGACCCTCGGCCACACCGCGCAGGATCTGCGAGGTGATGACACCGGAGTTGCCGCGGGCGCCCATCAGGGAGCCGTGGGTGATGGCGCCGGCGATGGCCTCCATGTCGGCGTCGGCGGGAAGGGCAGAAAGCTCCTTGGTCACCGAGGCGAGCGTGAGCGACATGTTGGTGCCGGTGTCACCGTCGGGCACGGGGAAGACGTTGAGCTTATTGATCTCCTCGGCCTTGTCGGAAACGGCAGCCGCAGCGATCGGAAAACAGGTGCGAATGGTCTTTGCAATCATGGGTATTTGAATCTCCGTTTTCGGATGCTAGTTCAGACGGCTCTTGAGCGCGTCGATATGGATGCCGATCTTAAGGCTGGCGGGATCGATCTGGGCGATCTCCTGCAGGGTGAAGGCAACGGAGCTCGAAAGATTGTGGCAGACGGACTTCATGTTGACGCCGTTCTCGAGCACGACGTGAAGATCGACCGTAAGGCCGTTCTCGTCGGCGGAGACAAGCACGCCCTTGCGGAGGCGCTGACCGGCAAGCAGGCGCACGCTCTCGGCACCTTGGAGCTGCTCAGCCATACCGACGACGCCATAACACGTCATCGCGGCATAACCGGCAATATCGGCAATAACGTCGTTCGAGACGCTCAGGCTGCCGTTAATGGTCTCAGACACAAGAATCTCCTTATCTGGTGCTCGCGGCACCATGTCGTGGGAGCAATCATTGCAATATTCTACAACGACCGCGCCATGTTGAGGTGGTGGGTCGCGGGATTACATCCTCGACACGAAATGTTGATATGGCAACGTTCGAGTCAAGTGGTCGCGGCATGAAAAAACCCGCCGCATAAGCGACGGGTTTTACAACCTGGCTCCCCGGGTAGGACTCGAACCTACAACAGCGCGGTTAACAGCCGCGTGCTCTACCATTGAGCTACCGAGGAATAGGTGCGTGCTCTCAAGCAAC
>CABUDB010000357.1 GCA_902490245.1 uncultured Collinsella sp. | reverse complement strand
TGGAGCATCTGCTCGGCGTTGCCGTGGTCGGCGGTGATCATCGCGATGCCGCCCATCTTGAGCGTCGCCTCCACGACCTGACCGACGCACTCGTCGACCGTTTCAACGGCCTTGACGGCGGCGTCGAACACGCCCGTGTGGCCGACCATGTCGCAGTTGGCAAAGTTCAGAATGATGACGTCGTACTTGCCGGACTCGATGCGCTCGACGCACTTGCTCGCGACCTCGTAGGCGCTCATCTCGGGCTGGAGGTCGTAGGTCGCGACCTTCGGGGACGCGACGAGTACGCGGTCCTCGCCGGGATACGGGTCCTCGACGCCGCCGTTGAAGAAGAACGTGACATGCGCGTACTTCTCGGTCTCGGCGATGCGCAGCTGGGTCATGCCCATCTTGCTCAGATACTCGCCAAGGCCGTTTTTCACGCTGATGCGCGGGAAGGCGACGAGCACGTTCGGCATGGTCGCGTCATACTCGGTGTTGCAGACGTAGGTGAGCGGGAAGAACTCGCGCTTGAAGCCGTCGAACGCGGGGTCGACGAACGCGCGCGTGATCTCGCGGGCGCGGTCGGGGCGGTAGTTGAAGAAGATGACCGAATCGTTGTCGGAGATCATGCCGTCCTTGTCGCAGACGATGGGCTCGACAAATTCGTCCGTCACGCCGTTTTTATAGCTCTCCTCGATGGCGTGAATGGGGTCGGGATCCTGCACGCCCTCGCCGTAGACGAGCGCATCATAGGCGTTCTCGAGGCGGTCCCAGCGCTTGTCGCGGTCCATCGCGTAATAGCGGCCCATGACGGTCGCGATCTTGCCGACGCCGAGCTCACGGCACTTTTCCATGGTCTTTGCGACAAAATCGCGTCCCGAGGTCGGGGGCGTGTCGCGCCCGTCGAGGAAGGCGTGGATATACACGCGCTTTAAGCCCTTGATGTGCGCCATCTTTAAAAGCGCGTAGAGGTGGTCGAGCGTGGAGTGCACGCCGCCGGTGGAGTGCAGACCGTAAAGGTGCAGCGCAGAGCCCTTTTCAATGCAGTCGTCCATCGCCTTGTTGTAGGCGGGATTTTCAAAGAACGTACCGTCCTCGATCGAGCGGGTGATGCGCGGCAGGTCCTGGAACACGACGCGGCCGCCGCCGATGTTGGTATGGCCGACCTCGCTGTTGCCCATCTGGCCCGCGGGCAGGCCCACGTCAAGACCGGAGGCCTGGAGCGTCGTGTGGGCATACTCGGCAAAAAGGCCGTCGAGCACGGGGGTGTTGGCCGCGCGCACCGCGTTGCCGACGGTATCGTTGGACAGGCCGAAGCCGTCCATGATGATCAGCGTGGTGGGAGTCTTATTCATCGATTTTCCTCCTTACTCCTGGTTGGCAGCGTGGACGATCTCCATCAGCGCCTTGGGGTCGAGCGAAGCGCCGCCGATCAGGCCGCCGTCGATGTCCTCGTGCGAGAGCAGCTCGTGGGCGTTCGAGCCCTTCATCGAGCCGCCGTACTGAATGGTCACGCTGCGGGCGATGCGCGCGCCGTACTGCGCGCGTATGAGCGAGCGGATATAGGTGCAGACCTCGGCCGCCTGCTCGCCCGTGGCGGTCTTGCCGGTGCCGATGGCCCAGAT
>CABUDB010000356.1 GCA_902490245.1 uncultured Collinsella sp. | reverse complement strand
CCAAGGGCAGCTGGTACTACGTCTGGAAGGGCGAGTACGAGATCATGGAGTGCTTCCCGGAGTACCTGCCCAACACGTATCTGAACTACTACCTGCAGCAGAAGGAGTTCGTCGAGCATTCCAACCCCGAGCGCACCCGTGCTAACGAGGTTGAGGAGACGCGTGAGAAGAACCTCTTCGACGGCATCGACCACTACGAGAAGACGGGCGAGATCGACGAGAGCACGTTCTATGCGGGCAGCCACGGCGACTGGATTGCCGATTTGGCTATCGCTCTGAAGAACGACACCAAGCAGCGCTTCCTGGTCATTTGCGAGAACAAGGGCGCTATCCCCAACATGCCCTACGACGCTATGGTCGAGCTGCCTGCCTACATTGGCAAGAATGGCCCCGAGGTCATCAGCCGCGACAACATTCCTCTGTTCCAGCAGGGCCTCATGATGCAGCAGCTGAACTCCGAGAAGCTCGTGGTCGAGGCTACGATCGAGGGTTCTTACGAGAAGGCGCTCAAGGCCTTTACGCTGAACAAGACCGTGCCTTCGATGAAGGTCGCCAAGGAGGTTCTCGACGACATGATCGAGGCCAACAAGGACTTCTGGCCCGAGCTTAAGTAAAGGCAACAGGGTCGCTGGCCGCATACCTAGAGCAATGCCCCGTCCACGTGATTGCGTGGACGGGGCATTGTCATTTGGTAATGCGTTTTATCAAATATGGCATTTATCTGCGGTAATGTTCTATTTCACCGCCGAGGGTGACATTTCATACCGCCTGCCGAACTGCGTGGAGACCTAACAACTTTTTAGGTCAGTGTTGTGCGTGTAGCAACTTCGCCCGGCCTCGCCTCCGGGCTGCCATGTGAGAGGGGATCTTATGGCTCGACTGCACGTAATGGAACGCAGCCACGCTCAGGCCGTCATGGACGACCTGCACGATGCGCTCGGACGTCGTCTGGCGGTGAGTTCGCTCGCCCCGTGTCCCGTTGAGTTTACGGCAGCGCTCGTCAACCTGTGCTCCACCCAGAGCTGCGGCAAATGCACGCCCTGCCGCGTGGGCCTGAGCGCGCTGAGCGATCTGCTCGCCGATGTGCTCGAGGGCCGCGCCGACGAGTCCACGCTCAACTTGATTGAGCGCACTGCCCGCACCATCTATCTTTCGAGCGACTGCGCCATCGGCTACGAGGCCGGCGCCATGGCGCTCACGGCTATCCGTGGCTTCCGCGACGATTTTGAGCACCACATTCGCGAGCACTCCTGCGGCTTTGACCGCGAGGCACGCGTTCCGTGCGTATCGGGCTGCCCGGCGCACGTCGACATTCCCGGGTACATCTCGCTGGTCGAGGCCGGCCGTTATGCCGACGCCGTCAAAGTCATCCGCAAAAACAACCCGCTGCCGCTCGTCTGCGGCCTGGTATGCGAGCACCCCTGCGAGATGCACTGCCGTCGCGGCATGGTCGACGACCCCATGAACATCCTCGCCCTCAAGCGTTTTGCCGTTGAGCACAGCGACCTTAACGATTACAAGCCCAGCGTGGCCGACAACACCGGTAGGCGCATCGCCGTCTTGATAAATTTGTCGTCAAATCTGAAATCGTTACAAAGACCGCCGTCACGGATT
>CABUDB010000355.1 GCA_902490245.1 uncultured Collinsella sp. | reverse complement strand
GACCACCGAGATCTACACTCTTTCCCTACACGACGCTCTTCCGATCTAGGCGGGAAACTCCGATCCCGTATGCCCGCTCGCCGACCCCACATTGACCACGGATGTAATGGCCGGCGCCGGCTTGGCGGCAAGCCCCTCCCCCACAAAGGCATAGCGCTCGGTCACGTTGATGGTGCCGCACAGGTTGGCGGCAATATCGTCGGCCGAATCCTGCGTGCCGGCAACGTTCACGATCACCTGGGGTTCAAGCTCGTCTGGAAACGAATCCGGCTCGCGGACATCGACGATCAGATGGCGATAGCGCTCGTGCTCGACTGCCGCCGGCAGCAGATCAAAGCCCACGACCTCGTGACCCTCGTCCAAAAAGCGCTGCACGCACGCGGCTCCAATACCACCCGAAGCACCCGTGATCAAAACCCGCATACTTGCTCCTTAGGCGATTGCGTGGCGCTCGAGGTACTCGGCGCCCACATTCTCACGCTCCCAGCCACGCACGACCTTGTAGCCCACGGGGCTCAGGAAGACCTCGCACAGCAGCTCGGCAACAGCGCCGGTCAGCGAGCACATAAGGACCTGCACCCAGGTCCAACCAAAGAACGTGTGGCTCACCACAATGGCAAAGACCAAGTTGTCGATAAACTGGCCAACACCCGTGGACACATAAGAGCGGAAGGCAAAGCTCGCAAAGTTATTCTTTTTGAGCATACGACCGAGCGACTGGTTGAGCGTGGAGTTAACGACGGCAGAGACGAGCATGGCGAGCGAAGAGCCCAGCACCACGTACCAGGTGCCGCCGATGGTGGCGTTAAGGGCGGTGTTGACCTCGATCATACCCGTGTCGTAGTAGGCGCCCCACATGCCGGGCGTGAGCGAGCATGCCCAAAAGCACAGGCTCACAGCCAGGTTGACCAGCAGTGCGAGGATAGAGATTTTGATGGATGCCTTGGCGCCAAAGCGCTTGCAGATCATGTCCTGGCACAAAAACGAAACCCAGCTCACCACAAAGCCGCAATCGAGTGCCAGATACGGCAGGCTGATGAGCTCTTTGTTGGCCAGCAGGTTCATCATGATAACGCTCACGATAAACAGCGAAACCGTTGCCGCGGGAATGCTCCGCAACAGGACCTTGTAGTCCTCCATGACCTTCTTGATCATTATGTACTCCTTTGGTTTTAGGTTTAACGAGCAGGATATCGGACCCGAACTGCTCGGCCGCCACGGTCTTGAGGCGACGGTGGGTATGATAGCCGCTCACGCGGCGGCAGGCAAGCAAACGGCGCGGCGGCCCCACAGGATCACCGCGCCGGTGCGCTAAAACGTTACGTTGCCGAACTCCGACAGGACAAGGTCGGGGTTGTGGTCGGTAGCCCAGTCCACGTTCCACGGGCTCGTGAACAGCAGCAGTTTGCCGCCGCGCATGTCCTCGACGCGCAGGGTATCGCGCGTGAGCGAAAGGCCCGGGATATCGATGGTGTCGGGGTCGTTTTGGATCCAGCGGATGTCCGTATAGGGCAGCGGCTGGCGACGAACCTCAACACGGTACTCGGCCTTGAGGCGGCGCTCGAGTACCCACATCCTGCGGAGGCAGGTCGGCGTCCAGCTCCCGGAAGCTGCCGTGGTCCAGC
>CABUDB010000354.1 GCA_902490245.1 uncultured Collinsella sp. | reverse complement strand
AAAATCGGGAGCCATATCCCCTACCTTTACTATATAACCGGCATTATCAGGAGTACCGGGAGCGACCGCATTAACCCTCACGCCGCGGGGCGCAAGCTCGCGTGCCACCGCCTTGGTAAGCCCTATCACGCCCGCCTTGGAGGCAGCGTAGTTGGCTTGCCCGGCATTGCCCATTAGGCCCACGACCGAGCTCATGTTGATGACGCAACCGCCGCGCTGACGCATAAAGGTCTTGGTGAGCGCGCGCGTCGTGTTGAACGTGCCCTTGAGATTGACATCGAGCACGCGGTCGAAGGCATCGTCGCCCATACGCATGAGCAGGCCATCGCGGGTGATGCCGGCGTTGTTGACAAGCGCCCAAATGGAGCCAAAGTCGTTGAGGACCGTCTCCACGCACGCGTTGACGGCATCGGGCTCGGCCACGTCACATTGATATGCACGCGCCGTGGCGCCAGCCGCCTCGCAGGCTTCGCGCGTCTCGCGCGCCGCATCGACGCTTCCGGCATAGATGACGGCGATATCAAAGCCGTCCTCCGCCAGGCCCACGGCACAAGCGCGGCCGATACCACGCGAGGCGCCCGTGACCAGCGCCACGCGACGCGAGTCGTTGCGCTCGAGCGCGCCGTTGTTCAAGTTGCCCATGTCATTCCTTTCGGGTTACAGCCCTGTGAACTATGCGAGCTCGTCGGCAATAGCTGCGACCTGCTCGGCCGTTTCGCACGAATACACGCGAACGTCGCTCAGCGTACGCTTGACCAGGCCCGACAGCGTTTTGCCGGGGCCGACCTCAATAAACGTGTCGATGCCTTGATCCTGCAGAGCATGCAGCGTGTCGACCCAGCGCACGGCATGACTCACCTGGTTGGCCAGCACGTCCGATGCCGCTTGCAGGTCGGCCGGATAGGGCGCCGCCGTCATATTTGCCATAACAGGAATGAGCAGCGGGGACGGCGCGTGGCCGGCTTGGATATACGTCGCCAGCCCTTCAGTCGCCTCGGCCATATAGGGGCTATGGAATGCACCCGACACCGCGACCTTCATGGCCCGGCCACCAGCCTCTTTTACCAGGGCGTCGAGGGTCTGCAACGCATCGGGCGCTCCGGCCACAACCGTCTGCTGGGGGCTGTTGTAGTTGACCGGCCAGCAGTCCTCGCCGGCCTGTTTTGCCAGGCCCTCGGCTTGCGCCGCATCGAGCTTAATGACGGCACGCATGCCGCCGGGGTGACGCTCAGCCGCCGTGGCCATCAATGCCGCACGCTCACACACGAGCTCAAAGCCCGCTCGCGTATCGAACGCCCCCGCAAAGGTGAGCGCGGCGACCTCGCCCAGCGAGAATCCCGCACAGGCGGCAGGCACCACGCCGCGCTCGCGCAGGGCGACGGCGACAGCCAAGTCGTGCACGAACACGCAAGGCTGCGTGTTCTCGGTCTGCGAGAGCTCCTCCTTGGAGGCGCTCCGGCACTGCTCGCTGGTCCCCGGGCGCACCTCATCGGCAATGGCGAACACCTCAGCAGCCGCCGGCGATGCTTCGATGAGGTCGACACCCATCGCGGGATGCTGGGCACCCTGACCAGGGTCCTCCACATGGCCGCAGATCACGCCGGGGAAGCTGTTCAGAGCCAGCAT
>CABUDB010000353.1 GCA_902490245.1 uncultured Collinsella sp. | reverse complement strand
GGTGGACGGGTGAACTTCGCCCACGATGACGAGACGGGTGACTGGTATATCTGCCCGATCCTCGCCCTCGGTCTCAAAAATCTCGGTTACCGACTTGCCGCAGCGGCGCACGACCAGGCGGTCGGTATCGATAAAACGCCGCTTGAACATGGTGCCGACGTTGCGCGCGAGCGTCGATTTGCCCGCGCCCAAAAAGCCGATAAAGAAGATATGGTCGCAGCCGTGTTTGATGTGCTGAGACATGGCGAAACCTATTCCTCGCAGGGAAGGTCGCGCAGGGCCCGGCGCTCAAAGATACGGAAGATCTGCGTGTACCACAGGTCCTGGGTTGCCTGCGGCTTTACCAGGATGGTATCGACGCCGGCGAAATTGCCGCTCCACACGTCAGTGTAGAGCTGATCACCGATCAGCACCGCCTCGTCGGCCGTGGCGCCGAGGCGCTTAAGACCCGCCTTGAGGGCAAACGGCGCCGGCTTCATGGCGTGGCTAATGGCCTCGAGTCCCAGCTCGCGTGCAGAGCTCATGACCTGGTCGCGATGCCAGTTGTTGGACACCATGCACAGCTTAAAGCCTTTGGCGCGGGCGGTATCGAGCCAAGCGGAAACCGCGGCGGGAACCTGCTCGGTGTCGCGCGGCACCAGGGTGTTATCGCGATCGAGCAGAATGGCGCGTTTGCCGTCGGCCCACAGGGTATCAAGGTCGATGCGATCGACCGAGGCAACGTATCGTTTGGGGCTAAAAATCCTCATGCTAATTCCAAGACTGTTGATGCTCTTCGTAGGTTTGCGAGAAGTACTCCTCGTCCTGCGTAATGTAGAAATACAGGTCATCGGAGTCGGTCGGCTCAAGCGTGGCCTTGAGTGCCTCGAGCGACGGAGAGCAGATGGGCGTGGGTGGCAGACCCTCGTGCTTATAGGTGTTATACGGACTATCGCTCTGCAGGTCGTCGGCGGTAACCTCGCCACCGGTGACATACATCATGGTAGCGTCGCTGTTGAGATAGCGCAGGCCGTCGAGCTTGCCGGCAAGGCGGTTGTAGAAGACCGAGGCCACGTGCGCACGTTGATCGGCGTTGAGGCCCTCGCGCTCAACGATAGAGGCCAAGTTGACGATGTCGTAGTCAGACATCTCCACACCGTAGCGCTCCTTGATCTTGGCTTCGCAGCTCGCAAAGTCAAGCGACTTGTACTCGGTCTTAAACTGATCGAGCATAGCGCGAATCACGCCATCGGCCGTCGGCGAATCACCCAACGAATAGGTCTTGGGGAACAAGAAACCTTCGAGCGAGTCGTTAGCCGCGCCCTTAAGGAAGCTATAGTCGTCCATGTAGTTGGAGGCCTTGGCCTGGTTGAGGAAGTCTTCCTTAGAGATGCTGTCGTAGGCCTGGGCCACACGATCGGCGACTTGATCGACCGTTAGGCCCTCAGGGATAGTCAGCGCATTGGAGCCCGCGTTGGGGCCTTCCATGAGCTGCTGAACAACCTTGGTCGCGTCCATGAGCGTGTTGAACGAGTAGGTGCCAGGCTTAAGCGACATATCGGCGTTGAGCTTTTTCACCGCCGCATAGTAATCCTTGGGATTCTCGACTGAAAGGAGCGGTAGAGATGGCCTGGCTCATGTCGTATTTACGCCATCCGTGCAC
>CABUDB010000352.1 GCA_902490245.1 uncultured Collinsella sp. | reverse complement strand
ACATGGGCTTTTCTTTTGATAAACACCTTTGTAACGAGCTCGCTCATCAACAAAAGTCCTGCTAGTTAATAGTAAACATATGTTTAGTAGTTCATTGCGTGTTCAGCTTTACCGTTTACCGAGTTCATCTGCTCATTCTACAGTTCTGCATTAAACTAAACATGTTTAGTCTGTATTGCCGCCCTTGTTTAGTACTTGCGGCACAAAGGAGTAGCTCATGGAACTCAAATCGTGTACCTACGCAACCGTCACCGCACTGGGCGATTTTGGCCCCTGGATCAACAAAGTGGTGCTCGACCTGCCGTGCGTTGTGCGCGCCAACGACGTGAACGAGCACACGTTCAATATCTACTGTGCCCGCCACGAGCGCGCCGGCGAGGTTCTGATGCGCAAGGAGCACGGCGCCGATCACGCCGCGCCCTCCGTGGGCTACGTGCCGGTGCTCGCCGCCTACCCCTGCGATGAGAACGGTCAGCGCCTGCCCAAGGGCACACACGTAGCGCTCGAGACGCCCGAGGTGCGTCTCACCAAAGAGATCGAGGGTGGCGTGCTGGGTTCGCGCTATATAGAGAACCACCTGCGCGTGACGCAGCTTGTGGCGCTCCCGGGCGAAGACGGCGATGACCCCACCGCGGGCCTCGTCTTCGACCGCAGCCGCGGCGACATCTGCCCCGCGCTCAAGGGCTGGCATAACGCCGTGCAGCAGACGCCCGTCGACGGCATCGCGCTCGAGTACGGCTATTTTGAGCCGAGCTTTGAGCCCGCTGACTCCGCGCTCTTCAACCCGTTCGCGCCCAAGGACACGCCCGCCGTCGAGAAGGCGCCGCTGGTCGTGTACCTGCACGGCGCCGGCGAGGGCAAGGGCGCCACGCAGGGCGAGGGCGCGACGCGTGCCTACACCGGCAACCGCGTGACAGCGCTCTCACAAAAGCAGATCCAGCGCTACTTTGGCGGCTTTGCCTGGGTGCTCGTGCCGCAGTCGCCCACCTTTTGGATGGACAACGGCGTCGAGCAGCTCGGTCGCTCCAACCAGAGCATCTACTCCCCCGTGCTCAAGGCGCTCATCGACGAGTTTGTCGCCGAGCATGCCGACCGCATCGACACCGATCGCATCGTGGTCGCCGGCCTTTCCAACGGCGGCTTTATGACCCTGCGTCTGTGCGCCGACTACCCCGATTTCTTCGCCGCGGGCCTTCCCTGCTGCGCGCCGTGGTACAACGCCACAGACGAGGACGTGGCCGCACTCGCCAAGACGCCGCTGTGGTTTACGCACTCCAAGGGCGACGAGCTCGTGTGCCCGCAGCAGACGGTGCTACCGCTCACGGCGCGCCTGCGTGATGCCGGCGCCAACGTGCACCTCACCTACTTTAGCCATGTCGAGGACCTGACCGGCGTGTACCGCGAGGCCGACGGCTCGGCCAAGAAGACGTTCAATCACGGCGTGTGGATCCACCAGTTCAACGACCTGTGTTATCAAGACTTCGACGGGGGCAACGTACTCATCGACGGCGAGTCGGTGGGCTGCTGGGAGTGGTCGGCCAGGGTTTCGAGGTAACCATTCCATCGGGTGCCCCGCCCTTTAGTTTTGTAAGGGCAATACAGGGTATGTGGTGCTTTATATTATAGTTGGTATTATGGTGCTGC
>CABUDB010000351.1 GCA_902490245.1 uncultured Collinsella sp. | reverse complement strand
GACCGCATCGGCGCCAATCGTGGGATGCTCGAGCTGCAGAAACGAGGGCATGGTGCTGCCCTGGTCGGCAACCGGAGTCTCGCCGGGTACGAAGGTCGAGGCTGCCTCGGCGGCCTCCTCTTCCTCGGCGTCAACGTCAGCGTCGGCCACGGCGTCTTTCATCGCTTTGACGGCATCCATCATGGAGTCCATGACGGCGTCGAGCTCTTCTTCCGAAGAAACCTCGATAGGGCCCGCAGCTTGCGGAGCAGCATCCTGTACGGGGTGGTCGTCCTGAGCGGGCGCATCGTCGTTTTGCTCGTCTGCATCTTCGGCGCCAGGGGTTTCCGCCGTAGCGCTTTCGTCCAAGAATGGGTCGTCGAGGTCAATATCATCGCAGGTCACAGCATCGGCATCTGCGGTGACGTCTGCGGAATCATCAATATGCTGTTGAGTCTGGGGGTCCAGCTCGTCTGTCATAGGTATGTGCTCCTCATCGTTGTTTGTCACCCTATGATAAAGTCTCGTGCCGACTTCCCGCGCGCCGCAGCAAAGTTTCAAAACGTGTTCGATGGCTCGCGTCGATAGCAAAAACTCGGCCACTCTATCCAATTTTTACTTGACATTCCCTTCGCCGAAAGACGTTGCGCCGTTCGCCTGCCATGGGCTTTATTTTTCACTTGAACCCGCTAAAGTTGCATTTCAGCTTTTGGCGCGTTTATTTGGATGCGCGCAGTCGGCGGGTGCGCCCGTCGCGATTTGAAAGGACTTTATATGGGACTTTTCACTGGTAAGACCGTGATCGTCACCGGCGGCGGCAAGGCCACGCTCAAGGACGGCTCCGCTGGCTCCATCGGCTACGGTATCGATATCGCTTTTGCCAAGGAGGGCGCAAACCTCGTCATTACCGGCCGCAACGTTGCCAAGCTCGAGGCTGCCAAGGAATCCCTCGAGGCCGAGTACGGCGTCAAGGTTCTGCCTGTTCAGGCCGATGTCTCGGCTGGTCAGGACAACGAGGCCGTCGTCCAGAACGTCATCGACAAGGCCATTGAGGAGTTCGGCCGCATCGACGCCGTCGTCAACAACGCTCAGGCCAGCGCCTCGGGTGTGACCATCGCCGATCACACCATGGATCAGTTTAACCTGGCCATTTACTCCGGTCTGTATGCCACCTACCTGTACATGCAGAAGGCCTACCCGCACCTGAAGGAGACCAAGGGCTCCGTGGTCAACTTTGCTTCGGGCGCCGGCCTGTTTGGCAACTATGGCCAGTGCAGCTACGCCGCTGCCAAGGAGGGCATCCGCGGTCTGACCCGCGTCGCTGCCAACGAGTGGGGCAAGGACGGCATCAACGTCAATATCGTTTGCCCGCTTGCTTGGACCGCCGCGCTCGAGAACTTCCAGGATGCCTATCCCGAGGCGTTCAAGGCCAACGTCCACATGCCGCCGGCGGGTCACTACGGCGACGTCGAGAAGGAAATCGGCCGCGTTGTCGTTCAGCTCTGCGGTCCCGACTTTAAGTATATGAACGGCGAGACCGTCACCCTCGAGGGTGGCATGGGCCAGCGTCCGTAGGGTTACGCGGTTTTACCAAACCGCGTAACGGCTCGACGCTGCGCGGTCGCCAGAGCGACAACTTGTCATTCAAAGAGGACGGCATGACCAGAAGGTCTATGCCG
>CABUDB010000350.1 GCA_902490245.1 uncultured Collinsella sp. | reverse complement strand
CGCCGCGCCATCGTTACCGCCGGCGAGCCCTACGGCAACAAGGGCCTTCACTTTGGCCACGTTGGCGGCGTCTTTGTCCCGGCCGACTTCTTCGCCCGCTTCCTGCGCGACCGCCTGGGCCGCGAGAACGTCATCTTCACCTCGGGCACCGACTGCTACGGCTCGCCCATCATGGAGAGCTACCGCAAGCTCAAGGAGAATGAAGGCTACGATAAGTCCATCGGCGAGTATGTCGAGTCCAATCACTCCCGCCAGGCCGCGACCCTCAACAACTACAACATCAGCTGTGACATCTACGGCGGCTCGGGCCTTGAGCCGGCTGCGCAGATTCACAACGAGGTGACCGCGGAGATTATCGAGCGTCTGCACGAGCAGGGCACCATCTCCAAGCGCTCCACGCTGCAGTTCTACGATGCCAAGGCCGGCACGTTCCTCAACGGCCGCCAGGTCATCGGCCGCTGCCCCATCCAGGGCTGCAAGTCCGAGAAGGCTTATGCCGACGAGTGCGATCTGGGCCACCAGTTTGAGCCCGAGGAGCTCATCGCGCCCAAGAGCCAGCTCACCGGCGAGGTGCCCGAGCTGCGCCCGGTCGACAATCTCTACTTTGATCTGCCGGCCTACCTCGACTTTATGAAGACCTATACCGCCAAGCTCGCCCAGAACCCGCAGGTTCGCTCCGTGGTCTCCAAGACCATGGAGGAGTGGCTGCTGCCGGCTCAGCTCTACATCCAGAACAAGTTCCGCGAGGCCTTCGATGCCGTCGAGGGCCAGCTCCCCGAGCACACCGTGCTGGAGCCCGAGGGCAACAAGAGCAGCTTTACCGTCACCTTCCCCAGCTGGAAGGAGCGCGACGACGCCCACGCGGTGCTCGCCAACGGCGGCGTGCGCTTCCGCAGCGGCAAGGCGCTCGTGCCCTTCCGCATCACCGGCAACATCGGCTGGGGCGTTCCGGTGCCCGAGGTTGACGGCGTAACCGACGTCACCTGCTGGTGCTGGCCCGAGAGCCTGTGGGCGCCCATCAGCTACACTCGCACCGTGCTCGCACGCGATGCCAAGGCCGCCGGCGTGACCGAGGGCGTCGCCGCCCAGGATGCCGCCCTCATGGGCGAGCCCGCCGCCGATTCCACGCAGGTCCCCGTGCCCACCTACCAGCACAGCTCGCTCGACTGGCGCGACTGGTGGTGCTCGGACGACGCGCAGATCTACCAGTTCATCGGTCAGGACAACATCTATTTCTACTGCATCGCGCAAACCGCCATGTGGGAGGCCCTGGGTTGGGACCTTACGCAGAGCACCGTCAGCGCCTGCTATCACCTGCTCTACATGGGCAAAAAGGCCAGCTCGTCCTCGCAGACGCCTCCCCCGCCGGCAGACGACCTGCTCAACCACTACACCTGCGAGCAGATGCGCGCGCACTGGCTGTCGCTCGGCCTATCCGAGAAGCCGGTGAGCTTTAGCCCCAAGGCATACGACACGCGTGTGACCGGCAAGGACAAGGACGGCAACGAGGTACGCGCCTGCGACGACAAGCGCGTTATCGACCCGGCCCTTAAGGAGAGCGCCCTTTTGACCGGCGTGTTCAACCGTCTGGCCCGCAGCTGCTTCTACGGCGTCGCCGTCAAGGAAGGCGACGAGAGCCGAAGCGACGATGGCGTTGGCTTGCGTTTGCGCGCTTTCCAAACGTCGTTCCG
>CABUDB010000349.1 GCA_902490245.1 uncultured Collinsella sp. | reverse complement strand
TCCTCACCGCCGGTGTTGCGGCACTTATCGCACACGCCCAGTGGCAGGTAGACGCTCACGTTGGGATAGTCGGCCAGCACCGAGAACCAGGTCTCGGCCGTAATATCGCCCACGCAGGCAACGACGACCTCGTTCTCGCGCGGCATGCGCTTAAGGGCGCGCGTGCAGGTGACGTAGGCGGTCTCGTGGCTCGTAGCTGCCGAGACAATGTCGTCATACAGGTTTTTGGGCGCCAATCGCGGCGAGATGATCGCCTCGGTCGGACAGGCAGCGGCGCACAGGCCGCACTTGCGACAGGAGTCGAGGATCTCGATGGCGTCTTCCTCGACCTCGATAGCGTTGACCGGGCACACGTCCATGCACGCGGTGCAGCCGCTCTTTTCGTTTTTGCAGGTCAGACACGGAATCGTGTTGCCGCGCGGACGCTCCTTATAGTCGGCAGGATTCCACTGCGGCGCTGACGGATCGAGCGCGTCGGTCACGCCGCCAAGCGGGTTTTTAAGAAAGTCGAAACCCTTGCTGATCTCGATAATGTCATCAAACAGATCGTGTTCCTGCGCCATGCGCGGCCCCTCCCTGAGCAGTGCAAACAAGCAAGAGATAATGATACGCTATCGGCCCACGCCTCGGGCAAATTACACGCGGAGCACCTTTGAGGCAAATAGCCCATGGCCTATCGCCGCCTCGATTGCACAAGGTCGATCAAGCGCCAAACTATGCCTCGCGCATGAGCTGCACGAGCTTTTGCTTGGTCACCTTGGCCTGCTCGTTGGCCATATTGCGTTCGTTTCTAAAGGTCGCATCCGCAACGCTCATCAGGTCGGCATCGGAAATCTCGCCAAGGCCCAGCTCCTCGAGCGTCGTCGGCAGACCAACGCGCTGGCAAAACTCGAGCACCTGATCAAGCTCGGGCGCACGCTCCAGGCGCAGCTGCACCACCAGACCAAATGCCACGGCCTCACCATGCATGGCCTTGCACTCGAGCAGAATCGTCAGACCGTTGGCGATGGCATGTGCCAACGCCAGGCCGCCACTCTCAAAGCCAACACCCGAAAGCAGAATATTGCACTCGATCAGACGCTCAACCGCAGGCGATATACGGCCCTTTTTGAGATCGCGCTTGGCAGCGACGCCGCACTCCATGAGCGTGTCATAGCAGGCACGAGCCGTAACCAAGGCCAAGTGCCCCGGCGCGCCACCGTGCTCGTTAGCGCCGTGCGCCGCGGCACACGAACGCGCCTCGAAGTACGTTGCCAGTGCGTCGCCCATACCAGCGACCGTCATCCGCAGTGGTGCTGCCGCAACCACGTTGGTATCAACCACGACCAGATCGGGATTTTTGTCGAGTATCAAGTAGCGGTCGAACGACCCATCCTCGTGATACAGCACCGAAATCGCACTGCACGGGCCGTCCATCGAAGCCGCCGTGGGGCATACACACAACGGCAGCTCGGCATAAAACGCAACGGCCTTGGCGATATCGAGCATCTTGCCGCCGCCAATGCCCACCACCATGTCGCAGTACTCGGCCTGGGCTTCCTGAGCCATTCCGACAACGGCCTCTTCCGTACACGGACCGTTATAAATCTTAAAGAACGGCTCGCTTAGATCTTCGTCCAGAAATCCATCGACGATCTGCCTGCACAGCCGATGAGCGAAATGTCCACCATGGAGCACTCGTCGAGGATGACGGCGTCGCACTCGA
>CABUDB010000348.1 GCA_902490245.1 uncultured Collinsella sp. | reverse complement strand
GGCACCGAGGATGACGTGCTGCTGGAAACGCCGCTGTCCGGCACCCTGTTCACCGCCACTCCCCCTTTCGGTGTCAATTCAAATGTTTTTAACCTATCCCCTTAATAACTTGCGGTGAAATAGGGACTGAAATGGCTGTTCAGAGGCCTATTCAATCCCTATTTCACCGCAACTCATGGGTGGGGATGGCTACGACGCCAGTGTGGCGATGACGGCTTCGTCGCCGGCGTATATGAGGGTGTTGCCGTCTGGGATGATCGTGCGGCCGTCGCGCTTGAGCATCACCACAATAAACGGATGCTTGCCCTGCGGCACATCGCGCAGGCGCTGGCCGGCCAGGCGACCGTGGGGCGTTACGGTGACCTCGCGCAGCGTAACCTCGGCACGCTCTTCAAATGTTGGGGCAGCCATCACCAACAGGTCGCCTTCCTCGATTACGGTATCGCCATTGGGTAACACCGGGTGCGCGCCGTCGCGCAGCACCAGGACGACGAGCATGTTCGTAGCGCTGCCAATATCGGCGAGCGAGCGTCCGGCAAACGGATGACCCTCGCCCACCTTGAGCTTGACGAACGACATGCCGTCTTCGTCGCGGTAGTCGTTAAACGTGCGGCGCACGTCGCCTTCTGCGTCGATCATGTCGAGCTTTTTCGCCACCGCCGGCAGCAGCGAGCCCTGCACCACAATGCTCGACACGGCAATCACAAACACCAGGTCAAACAGGTCGTGACCACCGGGAACGCCGGCCACCACGGCAAAGAGGCTAAAGACGACCGAAGCCGCGCCGCGCAGGCCAGCCCAGCTTACGAGCGCTACCTGGCGAGGGCTCGTCTTAAAGGGCGCCAACAGCACACCGACGGCGATGGGGCGGCTCACGAAGAGCATAAACGCCATGAGTGCCAGGCCCGGCAGTAGCATTTGCGGCAGGCGGGCGGGCGTCACGAGCAGGCCCAGCAAGAAGAAGATGGTCATCTCGGCCATCTCGGTGAGGGTGTCGAAGAAGTGCACCATCTCGACCTTGCCGGTGATGTCGCTCGCGCCCAGCACAATGCCTGCCAGGTATACGGCCAAAAAGCCGTTGCCGCCCAGATAGCTCGGCAGCGCGTAGGCAACGATCGCCACGGCGAATAAAAAGATAGTCTGCGCACCCTCGGCCGTTGCGTGTGCGCGCTCAATCAGGCGGCCCGATGCCCAGCCGATGACAAGGCCCAGGCCCACGCCCAGGATGATTTGCTTGGCCAGCAGCATGGGGATGTCGATGTTGCCGCCGGCCGCGAGGGTCGCGAGCACCGCGGTGAGCATGTAGGCGACGGGGTCGTTTGAGCCCGATTCGACCTCGAGCAGCGAGTCGGTGCCGCCGCGCAGCGACAGGTTGTGCTCGCGCAGCACGCTAAAGACGCTCGCCGCATCGGTGGACGCCACAACCGAGCCCAGCAGCAGGCCGCCGATCCAGTCGAAGCCCAGAACCAGGTGCGCAAACACGCCGGTGATGCCGGCGGTGATGACCACGCCGAGTGTGCTCAGCAGCACTGCAGGCGCGGCGACGGGTTTGGCGCGGTCGATGTTGGTGTTAAAACCGCCGTAGAACATGATGAACAGCAGCGCTGTGCTGCAGACGGTCTCGGTGAGCGCGTAGTCGCTAAAGTCGATGTGCGCCGGCCCGTTGACGCAGATCGGAAGAGCACACGTCTGAACTCCAGTCACCCGTCCCGATCTCGT
>CABUDB010000347.1 GCA_902490245.1 uncultured Collinsella sp. | reverse complement strand
TATCAATTCCAAATGAATTGATTATGGGGTCACCAAACATCTCGACAAATCGGGCCTTGATAAGGTCATCTAAAACAGATAATTCCTTATTTCTCTTCGAAATTACTCCTACAACCTTATCAAACAGTTCTGCCAATTCTATTTGTTTATCTTTACCAGGCAAGGGAATTGAAATCTCATTAATGTCTTTAAGTGACAGATTTAACTGAGCAACACCCTGTTTTTTTCTTTCAAACTGTTCAATAACTATTGGCGAAGTAAGTATAAGCTTGATATATGGCAAATACACTTGTTCATCAGATATTCTGATAATTGCTAACGCTTGATTAATATTTGCAGGTAACATCTCTTCTGTAACAATTGCCACACCCTCATCCATCTCGGCGTTCCCGTTGTGACAACGGTGGACACCGTTTATCTTGGCAACTGCGCCAACGGCCGCCCCGTCTGGTTCGACCGCGCAGCCTATGAAGCCGACCTCATCGTCCCGATCAACCGCGTAAAGCTGCACACCGACTTCGTCGGCCCCATCCAGAGCGGCCTCTGCAAGATGCTGGTCATCGGCCTTGGCAACCACAAGGGCTGCTCCGCCGTGCACGAGGAAGCCCCCGAGGTCTTTGCCGACGCCATTGAGGAGACCGCCCGTCTCATTCTGCAAAAAGCTCCCGTCGGCTTTGGCATCGCCATCCTCGAAAACGCTTACGACAAGACGTACGCCGTCGAAGCTGTCCCCGCGGAGCATCTGGTCGAGCGGGAAAAGGAGTTGGTCCAAATCGCCAAGGGCAATATGCCCTACATCATGCTGGATGAAGCGGATGTCATCGTCTGCGGCGCGATCGGCAAGGATATCTCCGGCGCAGGCTTTGACCCGAACATTCTCGGCCGCAGTTCGGTGCTCAAGCAGTTCGTGCTGCACATCCCGCGCTATCAGCGCTTGGTGCTCTGCGATGTAACGCCCGCCAGCCATGGCAACGGCATCGGCGTGGGATTGTTCGACGTCATCACGAAAAAGGTCGCCGAGCAGCTCGACCTCGAATCCATGTACGCCAACGCCATCGCCTGCAACTGTCTGGGCGACGCGTCGGTGCCCTGCACCGTGGACGACGAGGAGACCGCCATCCGCGTGGCGCTCAAATGCTGCCGGAATATCGACCGCGATCACCCCAGGATCATCCGCATCCAAAATACGCTGCATCTCGGCGAGATCGAAGTCTCCGAGGCGCTGCTCGATGCGGTGCGCGCTGATTCTCGCATGTCACTGATTGAAAACTGAGTTTACGATATATCTTTACAAGGAGGACTTTGATCATGATCCTGACTGACGAACAGAAGGCCATGCTGGACGGCAAGTACGGCGAAGGCGCCGCCTATGCCATGAAGATCCAGGTCGGCATCGGCGAATGCTTCGACGCCGAGCGCATGGTGCCCATCAAGCGTGCGCACGTTGCCCTGAGCAATCAGGCCGGCGACCTGTGGTTTGCCGAAAAGCTGGTCAAGGCCGGCGCGCACTGCCGCGTGGCCCCGACGGTCAACCCCGGCTTCTGCACCGGTCACTTCACCGGCGCCTGCGCCCATCCGGCGGACCCCGAGGACATCGCCCACATGCTGCGCACGGACAATGCCTACCGCGCGCTCGGCGCGGTGCTGAGCTATAACTGCACGCCCTACATCGCGACGAACGTGCCGAACTTCGGCGAGGTCTGCGCTTTCTCCGAATCGAGCGCCAC
>CABUDB010000346.1 GCA_902490245.1 uncultured Collinsella sp. | reverse complement strand
AGGTCGATAAAGCCGGGGTCCTGGTGCGAGAAGCCGTTGTGGTCCTGACGCCAAACATGGCTCGACAGCAAAATGTTGAGTCCGCTGATGGGAGCACGCCACGGAATCTCGCGCTTGGTGGCCTCGAGCCACTTGCAGTGCTGGTTGACCATGGAATCGACCACGTGGACAAAGCTCTCGTAGGAGCTCCACACGCCGGAGCGGCCGGTGAGCACGTAGGCCTCGAGGAAGCCCTCGCACTGGTGCTCGGACAGCTGCTCGACGACCTTACCGGAGCCGGCCAGCAGCTCGTCGTTGGCCTCGTCCTCGTAGAAGCCGGCATCCCACTGCTTCTTGGTCACCTTGTAGGCGGCCTGCAGGCGGTTGGACGCGGTCTCGTCGGGGCCAAAGATGCGGAAATCCTCCATGTTCTTGGCCAGAACGTCGGCAGTGTACTCACCAAAGACGCGAGCGGCCTCGGTGGAGCCCCAGCCATGGCCCTTCTCGGCGACGGGGATCTCGTGGGCGTGAATATCGGGCAGCTCGAGCTCGCGGCGCACCTTGCCGCCGTTCGCGTTGGGGTTGGCGCCGATACGCAGCTCGCCGGTCGGCATAAAGGCCGTCACCTCGGGGCGCACCTGGCCCTCGGGCGTAAAGAGCTCCTCGGGCTTGTAGGAGCGCAGCCACTCGCGCAGTACGCGGAAATGCTCGTGGGTGTCCTTGGCGCTCGCCAGCGGCACCTGATGGGCGCGCCAGGAGTCCTCGGTCTTCTTGCCGTCGATGTGCTTGGGGCAGGTCCAACCCTTGGGAGTACGGAACACAATCATGGGGTAGGCAGGGCGGGCCACGGTCTCGCCTGCGGCGGCCTGGGCCTGCGCGGTGGCCTTGATGTCGCAGATCTCGTCAAAGACCTGCTCAAACAAGGCAGCGAAACGCGCATGGATGCTCGCGTGGCTCTCGTCGTCAAAGCCGGCGACAAAGAAGTGCGGCTTGTAGCCCATGCCCTCGAAGAACTTGGTGAGCTCCTCGTCGGACACGCGGGCGAGGATGGTGGGGTTGGCGATCTTGTAACCGTTGAGGTGCAGGATTGGCAGGACGATGCCGTCGGTTGCCGGGTTCACGAGCTTGTTGGACTGCCAAGAGGTGGCAAGCGGACCGGTCTCGGACTCGCCGTCGCCCACCACGGCCACGGCCAGCAGGCTCGGGTTGTCCATGACGGCGCCGTAGGCGTGGCTGAGCGTGTAGCCGAGCTCGCCGCCCTCGTGGATGGAACCGGGCGTCTCGGGCGCAAAGTGGCTCGGGATGCCGCCGGGATAGGAGAACTGGCGGAAGAACTTCTGCAGGCCTGCCTCGTCATTGGTGATGTCGGGGCGAATCTCGCGGTAGGTGCCGTCGAGCAGCGACTGAGCAGTACCGGCGGGGCCACCGTGACCAGGGCCCATCAAGAAGATAGCATTCTGGTTGTGGTCGGCGATCAGTCGATTGACGTGACCGAGCAGGAAGTTGATGCCGGGCGTGGTGCCCCAGTGGCCAACCAGGCGGTGCTTAACGTCCGGACGACCGAAGTCGCGCACCTCACCGGTTTTCTCGTCGACAAAGTCGGGGCGCATTAGCGGGTTAGAGCGAAGGTAGATCTGACCGACGGACAGATAGTTCGATGCGCGCCAATACAGGTCGACGCCCTCGAGCTCGGAAGCCGGCACCTCGTGGCCCAGCTTTTGCCACGGCGTCCCCAGTGTTTTAGCCATTGTTTATGTCCCTTCGCTGTGCGGTCACCCTCCA
>CABUDB010000345.1 GCA_902490245.1 uncultured Collinsella sp. | reverse complement strand
ACAGTGTGACCGATATAGCCGGACAGAAACATTGGACTGATGTTATTACACAGAGCGACGTATATGGCCAGCGTGTGGCGCCCGGTAGCGTTGCCGTCAAGGACGGTGTGATCGTCGGCGTGCTCTACGATGGTCGCGACGATGCTGCTGGCACCTACGAGGCAACTGAGGTCATCGACTGCCAGGGTCGCTATCTCGCCCCCGGTTTTATTGACGGGCATCTGCATATCGAGTCTTCGAACATCCGTCCCGCCGAGTATGCGCGCATGGCCGCGACGCGCGGTACTACCACCGCCATTGCCGACAGCCACGAGATTGCCAATGTTGCCGGTCTCGACGGCTTGCGCTTTATGATCGAGGACGGCCGCCGCGCACCCATCTCCATCAAGTACATGATGCCTTCGTGCGTGCCCGCGCTGCCCGACGAGCAGGCCGGTGCCGTTATTTCGGCTGCCGATATGCAGGCGTTTTTTGCCGAGCATCCGGGCGATGTCTTTGGTCTGGGCGAAATGATGAACCTACCGGGCGTCTTTATGGCCGACCCCGAGACCTGTGCTCGCATCGATGCTGCCAACCAGACGCCGTCCAAGCAGGTTGACGGCCACGCGCCGCTCGTTGCCGGTAAGGACCTCAACGCCTATGCCGCGGCGGGCATTATCGCCGACCACGAGTCGACGATTCCCGAGGAGGCACTCGACAAGCTATCTCGCGGCATGTATGTGATGCTGCGCGAGGGTACGTGCAGCCATGACCTGGCTAACTTGGCGCCGATGCTGCTGGAAAACCCCGCCCGTGCCCGCCGCTGCTGCTTTGCGACCGACGACCGTGCTCCCTCCGATGCGCTTTCGACCGGTATGATTGACAATGCCTGCCGCGTGGCTATCGAGGCCGGTATTGACCCCGTGGTTGCCATCTCTATGGCGTCCCTGTCCACGGCCGAGGCGTTTGGCCTGGACCACGGTTGCCGCGACCCGCACGAACTGCGTGGCGCCATCGCCCCGGGCAAGCGTGCCGACCTGCTGGTGCTCAATGATCTGACGTTTGCCACGGCTCCGCATCGCGTATATGCCGCCGGTGCCCTGGTGGCGCAGGACGGCACCTTTGTGGGCGAGATTGCACCCGAGATGGCCGAGGTTGCGGCCCTTGCCGATGAGCTGCGTGCCTCCGTTAAGCTGCCGAATCTTTCGCTCGACGTATTCGACTATGCCTTTAAGCCGGGCGAGGCCGTGATTGACGTGGTGCCGGGCAAGGCCATCACGGGCATGGTTCGTCCCGAGACTGACGAGGACTTGCGTCGCATTATGCTGATTGAGCGCCACGGCCGCGGCGTGTCGCTGCAGGCCGAGGGCGCCGACGGCGACGGTCCCGCTGGCCTGGGTCTTGTTGGCAAGCACATTGGTCGCGGCTGGGTGCGTGGCTTTACCATTACGGGCGGTGCCATCGCCTCGACGATCGGCCACGACTCGCACAACGTGTGCGTGGTGGGCGACAACGCGGCGGATATGATGGCTGCCGTTGAGGCCGTGGGCCAGGGCGGCCACGTGCTGGTGCGCAACGGCGAGGTCGTGGCGCGCATTCCGCTGGCACTCGGTGGCCTGATGAGCGAGGGCACGGCCGAGGATGTCGCCGCGCAGCACGACGACTTTATGGTCAAGGCGCGCGCCATGGGTATTGAGCCGCCGCTCGACCCCATCATGGGCATCATCTTCCTGCCCCTGCCGGTGATCCCGACGCTCCGCATCCGCCCCGAGGGCATGTTCGACGTCACC
>CABUDB010000344.1 GCA_902490245.1 uncultured Collinsella sp. | reverse complement strand
GGAGACGGCGATGCACTCCAGGGCTTGCGCGTTTTGCTCGTAGAGGATAACGATCTGAATGCCGAGATCGCGCAGTTTACGCTCAGCCGTGCCGGTGCCGTCGTGACACACGCTAGGGATGGTGAGTCTGCCGTCGAGATGTTTGCCGCGAGCGTGCCGCACGAGTACGACGTGGTGTTGATGGACATCATGATGCCGGGCATCGATGGCCTTGAGGCCACACGTCAGATTCGAGCACTCGATCGCGAGGATGCCGCGACCACGCCGATTATCGCCGTGAGCGCCAACGCCTTTGCCGACGACCGCAGGCTTTCGCGTGAGGCGGGCATGAACGCGCACCTGAGTAAACCCGTGAGCTCGCAGGAGCTCATTGAGGCGCTTGCGCACATAGCCGCCGACGCTCTATAAGCATATGGCCTGGTTCCAAGGTGGGTTGGAACCAGGCCATATTGTTATTGATGAGGCCTGCTGAGGGGCTTACTTTTCCTGAATCTGCTTGCCGCAGAGATGCTCAATCGTAATCTCGTAGAGCTGGACGCCCTTAATGTCCTTGGCGATTTCCTCTTCGACTTCCTCGGCGGAAGGGTAGTACTTAAGGGCGAGCTGGCGGACTTTGTCTTCGATAAACGCGGGAGTGTCGTTCGCCAGGCGACAGCGGCCAAAGACCACGGTACTCATAACGTAGGGAGCCCAGTCACCGTCCTTGTGCCACTCGTTGCCGTAAACGGTAAAGCAGACCTTGTCATCGCGCTTGAGTGCGTCGACCTTGTGGCCGGCTTTGGCGCCATGGAAATAAATCTTGTCGTGCTCGGCGTCAAAGAAGTAGTTGACGGGAATGGCGTACGGGTAGCCATCGTCGCCGTTGACGGCAAAGACGCCGCGCTTGCAGGTAGCGAGCAGTTCGCGCGCTTCCTCGTCAGTGATGGCGCGTTTCTTTCGACGCAAGGGCCTAAACATCGTTGGCTTCCTTTCTGGTCGTGCGTGGTGGTTGAGCACAAACTATAGCGAAACGGGTCCGTTTTTCTTGATGCGGGCGAGTATGATTTTGAGCTTGTTAAAGTCGAGCGGTTTGGACAGATGGGCGTTCATGCCGGCGTCGTGTGCCGCCTTGGCGTCCTCGGCAAAGGCATTGGCGGTGAGCGCGATGATGGGGATATCGGCTGCATCGGCCTTCTTGCTCAGGCGAATCGCGCGGGTTGCCTCATAGCCGTCCATGCCCGGCATCATGATGTCCATCAGGATCGCATCGAAGCTGCCGGCGGGACGGCCAACGTATAGGTCGACCGTTTCGTTGCCGTCGGCGGCGTGAGTTACAACGATGCCCTCGCTTTCGAGCAGAGCCTGGGCAACCTCGGCATTGAGCTCATTATCTTCTGCCAAAAGGACGTTCATGCCGGCAAGCGAGCAGCTGTTTGCCTGGCCGTCCGCACGTTCTCCTGCCTGAGGGTTCTTGTCGATATCGAGCGGAATCTGGACGTTGAACGTACTTCCCACGCCAACCTCACTCGAAATCTCAATCGTGCCGTCCATCAGTTCAATAAGTGACTTGACGATTGGCATGCCCATGCCGGTTCCCTGGAACTTGCTGCGCGCATCGTCACCTTCCTGGGCAAACGGCTCATAGATATGCTTTAAAAACTCGGGAGCCATGCCAATGCCGGTGTCCGAAACGCTAAAGCAAAAGAGCGCGCGCCCGTTATCGAGTGGCTTGGTCTGTGAGCTAAAGGTGACGGAGCCGCCGTGCTTGTTGTACTTCACGCTGTTGTCTAGCAGGTTGATTAT
>CABUDB010000343.1 GCA_902490245.1 uncultured Collinsella sp. | reverse complement strand
GTGTCAAAGGCTGTCACAAGTGCGCCGCAACCCGGCAGGCAGGCGCGGCGCACATGACAATAATCATACCTGTTGGTAAAAAAGTTACCACGCCCAGAGTGTCAAATGTTGAGCAACAAAATTTAATCCGGTTAACGGTCACTTTCGCAGCTTAGAAACTATAACGAGGTCGCCCCAAATCACACTTGCCAGACAACCGCGCTTACGAATGCAGGCACGCACACGCCCAACGCCACCCTCCGCTACACTCAACATAGAGTTATACATATGATTCTATGTAAGGAGTTTCATATGCCTGTCGTAAAGTCTATTTCTGATCAGACGCGCGCACTAACTACCATTCAGGAACGCGAAGATCACATTCAACGTACCATCGCTCGTGGCTACGACGACCTCGCCAACGGCCGCATTCGACCCTGGAAACAAGCAAAGGCAGAGGCAGATCGGATGCGAGCCATCAGGTAAGGTCACCTCTCCCCCATGTAACCATCCTGTAAATCATAGCGGTGCACTCGAGTTTTACCGTGATGCGGTCGCGCCTGGCGCTCCACTGTGCTAAAGTATCCCGAACGTTCAAACGACTACGAGGGGAACCAGAAGATGGCACGTGTGCACAACTTCTCAGCTGGCCCGGCCGCGTTGCCTACAAGCGTGCTCGCCGAGATCGCCGACGAGATGATGGACTACCGCGGTTGCGGCATGTCCGTGCTCGAGATGAGCCATCGATCTAGCATGTACCAGCAGATCATCGACGACGCCGAGGCAACCCTGCGCCGCCTGCTGAGCATCCCCGACAATTACCGTGTCCTGTTTTTGCAGGGCGGCGCCACGCTGCAGTTTGCGGGCATCCCCATGAACCTCATGCGCCGCGGCCGCGCCGGCTACGTCGTGACCGGCAACTTTGCCAACAAGGCGTACAAGGAGGCCGCCAAGTACGGCGAGGCCGTGCTGCTCGCGAGCTCCGAGGGCACCAATTTCGACCGCATCCCCACCATGGCCGACGTCAACGCGCGCATTGCCGCCGAGGCTGCGGGCGACGGGCTCGACTACGTCTACATCTGCCAGAACAACACCATCTTTGGCACCATGTACCACGAGCTGCCCAACTGCGGCGATGTTCCGCTGGTCGCCGATGTCTCGAGCTGCTTTTTGTCGCAGCCGCTCGACGTCGAGCGCTACGGACTCATTTACGCCGGCGCACAGAAAAACGCCGGTGCCGCGGGCGTGACCGTGGTCATCGTGCGTGACGACCTCATCGCCGACGGCCCCGCCTTTGCGCAGACGCCGCAGTACCTAGACCTTAAGACCCAGGCCGCCAAGGGCTCCATGCTCAACACGCCCAACACCTTTGGCATCTACGTGTGCGGCAAGGTGTTCCATTGGGTGGAGGAGACCGGCGGACTTGCCGCCATGGCCGAGCGCAACTGGGGCAAGGCCAATCTGCTCTATGACCTGCTCGAGCACAGCGAGCTGTTCCATGGCACCGCGCAGGCCGACAGCCGCTCCATCGCCAACGTCACGTTCCGTACCGGCGACGCCGAACTCGACGCGGCCTTTGTCGCAGGCGCGGCCGAGCACCAGATTCAAAACGTCAAGGGTCATCGCCTCGTCGGCGGCATGCGCGCCAGCGTGTACAACGCCGTCACCATGGAGGACGTGCAGGCGCTGGCCACGTACATGAAGGACTTCGAAGGATTGAGTACATTGAAACTTTCTTGTCCACATAGCTACCGTTTTTCATCTTGTTTCCCTGCCGTTCAAACTCAGCTAACACGCTTTTTA
>CABUDB010000342.1 GCA_902490245.1 uncultured Collinsella sp. | reverse complement strand
CCCTTCTACCGCCCGTACTACGTCGCGTTCTACGGCGAGATGGAGATGGGCAAAAAGGTGCGCTACATCGCCATCGAGGCCGACGGCTACAAGACCGACAGCTCCCTGTAAGAGAGCGAGCCCCACATTTCAAGAGGTACGATCCGATATGAACACTGTTACGCTTGGCGGCACCGCCACCATCAACGACCTCGTCAGTGTCGCGCGCTTTGGCGCGAAGGTCGCGTTTTCCAAAGAATATGAAGAGCGCGTCAACCACTGCCGCGCCCATGTCGACCGCTTCAGCCACGAGGGCAAGGCCATCTATGGTCTGACCACGGGCCTTGGCGACAACTGGAAGAAGTTCATCCCCGAAAAGGACCGCGAAACGATCCAGCGCAACAACATCTACGCCCATACCTGCGCCGTCGGCGAGCCCATCGCCGAGGAGTGCACGCGCGCAATGATGTTTGTCATGCTCTGCCACTTCGGCTCCGGCCATACGGGCATCCGTCTTGAAACGCTCGCGCTGATCCGCGACATGCTCAACGCGGGCATCAGCCCCATCGTCCCCGGTCATGGCTCCGTCGGCTATCTGACGCTCGAGGGCCACATCGGCATGGTGATGATTGGCGAGGGCAAGGCCACCTATCAGGGCGAAACGCTTGACGGCGCAGAGGCGCTCGAGCGCGCGGGACTCAAGCCCGTCGTGCTCTCTTCCAAAGAAGGCCTTATCCTGCTCTCCGGCACCACGTCCGTCACCGCGTTCGCGTCGCTTGCGATCTATGACGCGCAGACGCTCAGCTTGACGGCAGACATTGCGGGCTCTTTCACGCTCGAGGTGCTCAAGGGTACGCTGATGGCCATGGACGAGCGCCTGATGGCCGTGCGCCCGCACCCCGACCAGATCAACACCGCGGCCAACATCCGCGCCATTTTGAAGGACAGCCCCATGCTTGAGCGCTACCGTGGCCACCGCGTGCAGGACGCGCTGTCCATCCGCTGCATGCCGCAGCTCCACGGCCCGGTCAAAAAGGCCGTCAAGGACGCGCAGGCGACGCTCGCCATCGAGCTCAACTCGTCCGTCGACAACCCGCTCATCTTCGATGAAGAGGACGGCGGTGCGGTCGCGCTGATGGGCTGCAATGCCGACGGCACCTATGCCGGTATGGCGTCCGACAATCTCTGCATCGCGATCACGGATCTGTGCAAAATGAGCAACAGCCGCATCGACCGCCTGCTCAACAGCTTGGTGAGCGAGCTGCCGGCGTTCCTCAACAAGAACGCTGACTTCAACAACGGCCTTATGATGATCCAGTACACCTCCGCGGGCCTTCAGGGTGAACTGCGCATCCTTGCGCACCCTGCCGTGGTCGACAACCTGACCACCTGCGCCAACCAGGAGGACTACGTCAACATGGGCTACAACGCCGCCAAGAAAGCATATGACTCGATGCACCTCGCCAAGTATATCCTCGCCGCCGAGCTCATCTGCGACGGTCAGGCGCTCGACTGCTATGACGATAAGCGCTGCGCCAAGGGCACGCAGGCTATCTACGACCTGCTCCGCAGCAAGGTTCCCGAGATGGACAACGACATGCCCCTCACGCCATATCTCGAGGCCGTCGCCCAGCAGATCATCGACCGCGCGTATATCCGAACCGTGGAAGCAAGCGTCGGTGCGCTGAAGTTCTAAAGGAGAATGCCATGAGCGAGCACGAACACGTCCATGAGCATGGCCACGAGCACCCCCATATGCACGGGCATGTCCATGACCCCGAGCAGACGAAAAAGATCAGCAACCGCCTTGCGCG
>CABUDB010000341.1 GCA_902490245.1 uncultured Collinsella sp. | reverse complement strand
GACGCCTTCGACTGACAGATCTTCTTTGCCGTGGCAGAACTTCTTATCGACCCAGCCGGTCAGAATCGGGGCCATGATTGCCGTGATGATGACGGCAGTGGCGATCTGCGCATACGCGGTGGGCGCAAGCTCGGCATAGCGCGGAGCGACCTCGGCGAGGGCGACCGGCGTGGTCATGGCCGTGCCGGCAATGGTGGAGCAGGCAACGGCCGCCTTGCCGTTGCCGCCACACAGACGCTCGAACGCAAAGGTGATGGGACCGACGATAAAGAGCGTGATGAGGCCCAGCAGGATGCCCGAAATGCCGCCGGTGATGAAGCTCGAAAGGCTCATGGACGCACCGAGCTGAAAACCGATGACAGCGATCGCGGGATTGGCGCCGGGGACCAGCAGGTTCTTGATAAACGGGAATAAGTTGCCCAGGACCATGCCGATAACAAGCGGCAGGATGGATCCGATGATAGTGCCGACGGGGATGTTGGCGAGACCCGAGACACCGAGGATGATCATCGTGACGGCGGGGCCGGCCGTAAAGAACAGGATACCGACGGCGCCCTGCTCGGACTCATCGCCGAACTCGCCCATGATGCCCGTATAGAGCGCCATGTTGCAAAACGTGATGCCGCCGATGATAGACACGGAGCTCAGGCCCAGGAAGTTGTCGTTAAAGAAATATGCCACACCTAGGCCGAGAGCCGCTGCGACGACCAGTTTGGGGATCAGCACGACGATGCCGGTCTTGATAGCGCCCGGCGTGGACTTAAAGCTGATGCCGGCACCCACGAAGAGTAGGATCGCAGCGACGATGGTATTGGAGCCACCGCGGCAGGCAGCCGTAAAGAAGCCGCCGATCTCAAAAACCTGCGGGCAGAAGGTGTTGAGCAAAAGACCGACGATCATCGGATAGATCATGATGTCGCCCGGGATGCGCGGGACCTTGAATTTCTTTTGCTCGTTGGCGGTCGCTTCCTGTGCCATGAAACCCCCATTTCCGCTGACGAGGTACAAAAGCCCACGTCACGCTTTGCTACAGTAAAGTTTGACCATGGTACCAGAAGAAATAGACCAGCTCGGTGAAAAATTCGACAAGTTGGGATGGAACGAGATTCGGCGCCCGCGACGCCACCCCTATATAAGGCTCAAGACGATATAGAGCACGATGCCCGAGACGCAGCACCACAGCATCGATTTTGTCTTGACCGCCACGACCACGACGCCGGCGGCCGCAATCCAGGGAACCAAGGCAGGCCAGAGTCCCGCGTCGAACGCGCCGGGGCTCACCAAGTCGTTGGCGACCAGCGCGGCAAAGGCAGCGGGCGGGATATAGCCCAGGGCCTCGGTAATGCGGGGCGACAGGGTCCGCCCACGCAAGGCGAACGCCGGCGCGATGCGAAAGAACGCGATAGCAGCCCACGACGACAGCCACAGAACCAAGAACTCGTTAACGGGCATCGCGGGCACCTCTTCCGTCAAATACAGCATCGCACGCCAGCGCAATGGCAATGCCGACCACGACGCTTGCCGGCACGGCAATATTCGCGAGGCCCAAGAACTTGCATACGGCGACGGACACCGCGCCCGAAACCGCCGCGACAACGTTACCGCGCGACAGCCGCTGCGAAAAGAGCAGGCAGATAAAGAGCGAGGTGCAGACAAAAGCTGCAATGGCGGTGGGAACATCGACAACGGCGCCGACGATGGCGCCCATCGTACACGAAACGCCCCATGTTGCGATGAGGATCACGTTGAGCACAAAGGACTCGCGCGGGCCCCAATCCTCCCCTTCAACCAACT
>CABUDB010000340.1 GCA_902490245.1 uncultured Collinsella sp. | reverse complement strand
TCCATAAATTCTCCTTTATGAACAACGGCGTACGCCACCTGAAGCAACTGCCGTGACCTGATTGCCGCCGCCGGCATCGGCTGCTTCTTCGCCCTGATCAACTATGAGATCGCTTCGCTCAAGATCGACCTCGCAAACGCTCCCAAGGCAGCTATCGCCTCGGGCTCCGATGATGAGGAAGAGGAGGACATCTAATGGCAGAGAAGAAGAAACTCTCTAAGAAAACGCTTGCCAAGTCGTTCCGCAACTGGTCCTATGGCAACCTGACTTGCTTCTCGCAGGAGCACATGCAGACCTTCGGTTACCTGTGCGCCATGCTTCCGATCGTCGAGGAGCTCTACGACACGCCCGAGGAGCAGAAGCAGGCCCTCCAGACCTACTCCGCGTTCTTCAACACCGAGCCGCAGATCGGCACCATGATTGTCGGCGTCACCGCCGGCCTCGAGGAGGCTCGCGCAAACGGCGAGGCCATCGACGACGACGCCATCAACGGCATCCGCGCCGGCCTCATGGGCCCGCTCGCCGGCCTTGGCGACTCGCTGATCGTCGGTACCCTGATCCCGATCCTGCTCGGTATCGCCCTCGGTCTCTCGACCGGCGGCTCTCCGCTCGGTGCCATCTTCTATATTGTCGTGTGGAACCTGCTCATGTTCCTTGGCATGCGCTTTGCCTACAACCAGGGCTATGAGCTCGGCGGCAAGGCGGTCGAGGCCCTCGTCGGCCCCAAGGCCAAGGCTCTGCGTGATTCCATCGTGATGGTCGGTACCATGGTCATCGGTGCCGTGGGCGCAACTTGGGTCTCCATCACCTGCAGCCCCAACCTGGTGCTGCCCGGTGGCGGTAAGTTCCAGGACACGCTCGATGGCATCTATCCGCACCTGCTGCCGATGATCTTCATCATCTTCTGCTGGTACATGATGACCAAGAAGAAGGTCAACCCCATCGTTATGATGCTGATTCTCGTCGTGATCGCATTTGTGGGCGTTCTCATTGGCTTCTTCGATCCGGCGCTGAGCTACTAGTCATCATCCCCTGGCCCCCTGCAAGGCCGTGCGGCCTCAACCGCACGGCCTTCTGATTTTACGCCGCCCTTCAAGGGCAATATGGCCAGCGACCTCCATCGCCTACACGACACCCGCTATATTGCTCTTGAAAGATGACGTATTCGATAAACGATGCACTTGCGCATGATGCACACTTTGCACGAGGAGGACCATATGCACGAGAAACATGGACACGACCTTTCGCGCGACGACTTGATTCGCGAGGCAAAGATGCAGACCGATGCTATTCAGCGGCTCAACGTTTGGCTGCGCCTGGGCTATTCGCTCGTGGCTATTGGCTTTTTGGTGGGGATGTGGGGTATGCAGGGCGGCCCCGGCTGGGGCGTCCCCGCGGGCATCGTGTGCCTGGTGGTGGGCACTCCGCTTTCGATTGTGCTTAAGGTTGGCACGACCAACGCCAAAAAGAATGTTGAGCGTATGCTCGAGGCCGCAGGTATCGACGTTGAGGAGCTTATGCGACGCAAGAAGGACGTGCAATAGACTTCCGCGTTGGGGTATCATAAATAATTGTTGCGAATGTTAACTAATGTACGGCAAATGACGGTTTTATGGCCCTTCTAGAGTTGCAAAGGACAATATCCCCAGTGGATTACGATGACGTCGCTCGAAAACTGATTGTGTACTCACGTTCCCTTGCCAAGGGATCCTTGAGTGCTGCCGGCGGCGCCAGTGTGGGCGAGGCACCGGTTTTACAGTATTTATCGGGTATTGACGGTGATGTCATTCCCTCC
>CABUDB010000339.1 GCA_902490245.1 uncultured Collinsella sp. | reverse complement strand
ATAGGCACACAAGGTCAAAGGCGGCACCATGATCCTCCTGGTCGACAAGATCGAAAAAAGCTTCGGCGCACGCGTCCTCTTTAGCGGCGCGTCCTTCCAGATCAACCCCGGCGAGCGCTTCGCGCTCGTGGGCCCCAACGGCGCCGGCAAAACCACCATGCTCAAAATCATCATGGGCATCGACAGTCCTGACTCCGGCCAGGTCCAGTACGCAAAGGACTGCCAGGTGGGCTACCTAGAGCAGGAAACTAATCTGGAACAAAAGGACACCACCATCCTCGCCGAGGTCATGGCCGCCGCCAAGGAAATCCGCCGCATGGGCGAGCGCGCTAACGAGCTGCAGGCCCAAATCACCGAGCTCTCCGAGCAGGGCAAGGACGTCGACGCACTCCTCAACGAGTACGGCCAGGTCCAGGACCGCTTTGAGCACCTGGGCGGCTACGAGCTCGAGAGCAACGCCCGCAAAATCCTGTCCGGCCTGGGCTTTAAGGTCACCGACTTTGAGCGCCCGTGCTCCGAGTTCTCGGGCGGCTGGCAGATGCGCATCGCGCTCGCCAAGCTCTTCCTGCGCCATCCCGACCTGCTGCTTCTGGACGAGCCCACTAACCACCTGGACCTCGAAAGCGTCCAGTGGCTGCGCGGCTTTATAGCCAACTATGACGGCGCCGTCCTCATCGTCAGCCACGACCGCGCCTTCATGGACGCTTGCGTCGACCACGTCGCCGCACTCGAAAATCGTCGCGTGACCACTTACACCGGCAACTACAGCAGCTACCTCAAGCAGCGCGAGGACAACCTTGAGCAGATGCGCGCCAAGCGCGCCGCCCAGGAGCGCGACATCGCCCACATGCAGGTCTTCGTCGACAAGTTCCGCTACAAGCCCACCAAGGCAGCCCAGGCCCAGGAGCGCATCCGCAAGATCGAGCAGATCAAAAAGGAGCTTGTCATCCTACCCGAGGGCCACAAGCACATCGACTTTAAGTTCCCTGACCCACCGCGCTCCGGCGATATGGTCGTGGGCCTGGAGGGCGTCTCCAAGTCCTACGGCAACAAACACATCTACAGCGATATCGACCTCAAGCTCTACCGCGGCGAGCACGTGGCGCTCGTCGGCCCCAACGGGGCCGGCAAGTCCACGCTCATGAAGATCATCGCCGGACTGGAGCCGCCCACCACCGGCACCCGCGACCTGGGCACCAACGTGGGCGTGGCCTATTACGCCCAGCACGCACTCGAGGGCATGACCGAGTCCAACACCGTCCTGCAAGAGATCGACACCGTCACGCCCAAGTGGACCGTGCCGCAGCAGCGTAGCCTGCTGGGCGCCTTCCTGTTTAGCGACAACGACGCAATTGAAAAGCAGGTCCGCGTGCTCTCCGGCGGCGAAAAGGCGCGTTTGGCCCTGGCCAAGATGCTCGTGGCCCCCGAGGCGCTCCTGTGCCTGGACGAGCCCACCAACCACCTGGATATCGACTCGGTGGACATGCTCGAAAACGCCCTGCAAAACTTCCCCGGCACCATCGTGCTGATCAGCCACGACGAGCACCTGGTGCGCGCCGTGGCGAACCGCGTGATCGACATCCGTGACGGCAAGGTCACGGTCTACGACGGCGACTACGGCTACTACCTCTTCAAGCGCGAGGACCTCGCTGCCCGCGCCGCCGCTGAAGCGGCAGGGGAGAGCGCGCCGGCGGCAAGCAAGAGCACTAAGCCCGCCAACGCCGCCCAGGCCAGCAGCCCAGCCGCGGCTCCCAAGCCTGCCGAGGGCAAAAAGACCAAGGAGCAAAAGCGCGCCGAGGCCC
>CABUDB010000338.1 GCA_902490245.1 uncultured Collinsella sp. | reverse complement strand
GATTTCAGCTCTCTTGTTTGGGGTCGCACTCAAGCAAAATGCCTCATCTGAAACGATGAGAGACGGCGCGACTCGTACGACATGCCGAAACGATTTTCGGGAGTCGATTCGGTATCTGTTGCAAAATGCACCATTGGTCGCTGTGATTTTGCTTGCGGCAGTTTTGAACCTTGCGTTGGTTGGGCTAACGATTGGCGCTCCCATTATTGTTACAAAGCATCTCGGCATGCAATCGTCCTGCGTTGGGATAGTTGAGGTTGCTATGGGCTTGGGTGGTCTTGCCGGCAGTGGCTTGGTCGGCATTTCGCCGCATCGTTTTTCTTTCAATGACATATGTCGATATGTTGCGATGATCTGTTTTGGAGTCGCACCGATTATTGTTACGCTGCTGTTCGGCGTAGATGTATGCGTGTTCACCGTGTTTGCGGTTGGTTCGGCATGGGTCATGGTGTGGGCGAGCATTACGTCGGTTGAAATCATCGCGTTTGTTCAGCGGGTAGCGCCGACTGAGCTCTGCGGAAAAGTGCTTTCGGTCGTTTACATGGTCCTTTCCTGCGCAACGCCTATCGGCCAATTGACGTACGGGGTTGCATATGATCGATGGACACCGGCGATCGTATTCGCAGGCATGCTGGCGGTGCTGACGTTGACAACGGCGCTGTTTTATCGGCTGAAAAGTCGCTTGTGGAGATTGATTTAACGCGCTGGGGCACTGTGGCTTTGCGGGAGCGAATGTCCCGGCGCGTTGGAGCGCCCTTGCATGGGCGCGCTCATTCTCGTCTAAAATATCGTGCAGACGAAAGAGAGGCATGCCCATGATCAAGATGTTCGCGAGTGACTTAGACGGAACGCTGCTTAACGCCCTGCACGAGGCAGACGGGACTATCCGCCGTGCCATTCGCGAGCTGACCGAGGCTGGCCTGCATGTGGTTCCCGCGACCGGACGCTCGACGCTACCGATTGGCGAGCATGGCTTTACGGGCCTGGCGCTTGACGCCTGCTGCTCCAATGGGTCCATCGTGCGCGACAGCCATGGCGAGGTGCTCAAGACCTGGACCATCGACCCACAGATCACCGAGGAGCTGCTCAAGGAGTTTCCGGATATCTGCTTTGACTGCTCCACGCCCGACGGTATGTTCTCGAGCGGTTCGTTCGAGATGCACCAGGCGGGCTTTAAAAAGGACAGCCCCATCAAGCGCATCGTGATGCGTGGTATGCGTGCGCGTGGCGGGTATCACGAGGAGCTGTATTTTGACCAGTCGATCGGCGACATCCTGCGCCACGATGTGTGCAAGATTAACTGCCGCGTGATATCGCCCGGGCTAGAGCGCGACCTTAAGGCGTATCTTGCCGAGCGCTCGGACCGCGTGGTCAATGCGCCGTTCGATCCGGTGATGTTCGAGATCACGGACGTGGCGTGCAACAAGGGCGAGAGCGTGGTCTGGCTGGCGGGCTACTACGGTATTGCCGAGGACGAGGTCGCGGTTTATGGCGACGGCGGCAATGACATCGCCATGCTCAAGCGTTTCCGCCACAGCTACGCGACCAAAAACGCAAGCGATGCGGCTAAGGCCGTCGCGAGCGCGACCATCGGCAGCTGCATGGTCCATGCCGTCCCCAAACACATGCTCGCCACCATGCGCGAGCAAAACTCCCGCACCGTCATCGAATAATGTGACAAAGGGACACTCCCTTTGTCACATGGGAGATGCCGGCTTTTGGCGTATAGGACTGTTACGCTTTCGCCACCAACAAATTTCGAGTGCACGGTATCCTCGGGGGTGATTTCCGAGATGCGTGCCGCCCAAAAGCCGGTGGC
>CABUDB010000337.1 GCA_902490245.1 uncultured Collinsella sp. | reverse complement strand
CCCGCGACCCCAACCTTGGCAAGGTTGTGCTCTACCAACTGAGCCATGTCCGCTTACGAGGATTAATCTTACGTGATACCCGCATCCTATGCAAGAACTTTTTTTTGAAAAGTTTTGCGACGCCCTCTCGAACCTCGCGAAGACATCAGCCACCACGGAAAGCGCGAGCAAACGCAAACTCGCCGCAAGAGGCCCCCTACAACTCAGCGAGCATGATCCAGGCAGAGCTGTCCTGCGCAAGTCTGCCGTCTGCAAGCGGTGATGAGGTGAGCAGGACCTTGCCCGCCGGCAGCTCCACGGGTGCTGCACCGAAGTTCGTCACACACGCCCAGCCGTTGTCGCGGCGATAGGCGATGACGCCGCCCTCAGCGCCCTCGGCACCATCCGCAAGGCCGGTGCGCCCGTCAAGATCGAGCCACGCAAGATCGTTAGCGCACCCGCGCAGCTTGCGCCGCAGCCAGAGGGCGTCACGATAGAGCGCAAGCATCGATGTCGGGTCCGCCTCTTCCCTATCGGCAGCGTAATCGGAAAACCATGCAGGCTGCGGCAGATGGGGCGCCGCATCGGCGTCCATCGGCGAAAATCCAAACGATCCGCCCTGCGCGGGATCGTCCGTCGCCACCCACGGCAGGGGCACACGACAGCCGTCGCGCCCCTTCTCGCGCTTCGATCCGTGCGTATTGGTCGCAGTGGGATCTTCGAGTGCAGCCCACGGGATGTCAGCCACCTCAAAAAGGCCGAGCTCCTCACCCTGATACACGTATGCCGAGCCCGGAAGCGCCAGCTCAAGCAAAAGGGCCGCCCGCGCGCGGCGCTCGCCGAGTTCACGGTCCTCGTCATAAGACGACCCGTCGCGTAAGAGCCAGTCGAGCGCAATCTGGTGGTAGCGCGTCGCCTTGATCTGCGGCAGGGCGAAGCGCGTCGCCACACGAGGCACGTCGTGGTTGGAAAGTACCCAGGTCGAGGCGGAATCGGATTCGATGGCTGCCTTCAAGCCCTCCTCGATTGCAGCGTGCATGTCATCATAGGTCCAAGTGGCCTTGGCGAACTCAAAGTTAAATGTCTGGCCAAGCTCGCTGGGGCGCGCGTAGAGATACTGGCGCTCGGGCAGCACCCACGCCTCGGCAACAGCGCTGCGCGGCGGATTATAGCGGTCGAACACGCGGCGCCACTCGCGATAGATCTCGTGAACCTCGTTGCGATCCCACAGCGGATGGGCGCCGTCGTCAACCATGTCATCGCCCTCGGCGAGATGCCACTGGTCGAGATCATCGCGGTCGAGATCCTTGGCGAGACCGTGCGCCACATCAATGCGAAAGCCATCGACGCCTCGATCGCTCCAAAACGCCAGGACGTCGCAAAAGAACGCGCGAACCTCGGGGCATGACCAGTCAAAGTCCGGCTGCTCGGGCGTAAACATGTGCAGATACCACTGACCGTCCGCAACACGCGTCCAGGCGGGGCCGCCAAAGTTGGCATTCCAATTGGTGGGAGGCAGCTCGCCATGCTCGCCGCGACCATCACGGAAGATATAGCGGGCGCGCTCGGGCGATCCGGGGCCGGCGGCAAGAGCGGCTTTGAACCAGGGGTGCTGGTTGGACGAATGGTTGGGCACGATGTCGACGATGACCTTGATGCCGCGCGCGTGAGCCGCGGCGATCATGTCATCGAAGTCGTCAAGCGAGCCGAGACGTTGGTCGACATCGCAGTAGTCCGCCACGTCATAGCCGCCATCGACAAGAGGCGATGGGTAAAACGGGCTCAGCCAGATGGCCTCGATACCCAGCCGCTCAAGATAGTCCATCTGCTGGGTAATGCCC
>CABUDB010000336.1 GCA_902490245.1 uncultured Collinsella sp. | reverse complement strand
GGTCATGGTCTCCTGCCCTGCAAGGATTGCATCGAGTGCTGCAACATTGCCGCCACAGCCAACGAAGATGGAACCGTCGATTCCTTACGCGTAAACGTTTGAGCCGCCCGGTGGCTCTGTGTTTGCACAATGGCAACGTTAACATTTGGTCGACAAAAGCCGTTCGGGGAAGCGGGATTGTCGGTGAACGGTAGGTTTTGGGTGGTGAGCGTATGGCGGGAGAGGCGTTGGATATACTTGGAGGCGTTCATTTTGTCTGTTGGGATGCCCGCGATGGCATCGTTGACATAGAAAGATCGACCTATGGCCGCTGTTAAAAAATCGGTTTCCGTTAAGGACGTGGCGCGTCTCGCGGGCGTCTCGGAGCAGACAGTCTCGCGTACGGTGCACGATTCGCCCAGCGTGCGCCCCGAGACCAAGGAGCGCGTGCGCGCCGCCATGCGCGAGCTGGGGTATCGCCCCAATTTTGCCGGTCGATCGCTGCGCCGCGGCAAATTTAAGACCGTCGGCGTCGCCATGTTCAACATTACCGGCACCGGCAACCTCGACCGTATGGAGGGCTTTGCCGCCGCGGCCGACAAACATGGCTATGCCATCACCCTCACTAAAGTAGACGGGCATCCGTATACCCTCGAGAGTGCATCGTCGCGCATGAGCGCACTGCCGGTGGACGGCATGGTCGTGATCATGAACCGCATGCCGGCGGACTTTGGCACCTTTGAGCCGCTGCCCGGTATGCAGACGGTGCTCGTTACCATGCTGGAGCACCCGCTGTGCTCGACGGTTGATAACGATCAGTTCGATTGCTCGCGCCAGGTTGTCGAGTACTTGCTGGGGCAGGGGCACAAGACCGTGCACTTTATCTCGTGCCCCGAGCGCTCGCTTTCGGGCATGCAACGCGAGGAGGGCTGGCGTGAGACATTGCGCGCGCATGGTGTTGAGCCGCCGCGACTCGTCCGTGGCGATTGGACGGCACAGAGCGGATATGCCGCCGGCCAGGTGCTTGCGGACGATCCGAACTGCACCGCCATTTATGCTTCCAACGATGCCATGGCCTACGGCTGCATTCGCGGGCTCGAGTCGCGCGGGAAGCGCGTGCCCCAGGACGTGAGCGTGGTGGGTGTTGACGATAGTTTGGGCGATATCGTGCCCGATCGTCGCCTGACTACGGTGCGCTTTGACAACAAGCGCGTCGGCATGTGGGCGGTCGACAAGATTGCCGGCGCCGAGGGCGTTGAGTCTGGCGTGGAGCGCATGCTGTTTCCGGGCGTGCTCGTCAAGGGCGATACGGTGCGCGATGTACGCTAGGGTGCGGTCCCGCTTGGGTTTCCGCTAATTGTGTTCAAGAATGTTCGGATTGGCTTAAAAACCGTTCACGGGCGAAAAACGACCGTTCATAGCTCGAAATTACGTTTTGCGCTGTTCTTTTTTGTTTGAATGTTACTGTCTCTGTCATACACAACGCAGCGCGTATGCCCGGACGCGATGCTCTCCATTGGTTCATATGTGAAAGGAACGCAATATGGCAACCAAAGAAGAAATCTCGATGGTTGGATTCGAGATTGTCGCATACGCGGGCGACGCCCAGACCGATCTGCTTGCAGCGCTCGATGCTGCTCGCGAGGGTGATTTTGAGAAGGCCGAGCAGCTGCACAAGGATGCCAGCGATGCGCTCATCGGTGCCCACGACACGCAGACCAAGCTGCTTTCGCAGGAGGCCGGCGGCGGCGAGATGGAGATGACCTTCATCATGGCCCATGCTCAGGATACTCTCCCAAGCCTTTTCATGCAACGGAAGCCTGCATTGGTTGTAAGAAGTGTGAGA
>CABUDB010000335.1 GCA_902490245.1 uncultured Collinsella sp. | reverse complement strand
ACGAGAATTCATTGGTGCAGGCACAGGGATATTCATTGCTTTGTCTGATTCAGAGCACCGTCCCCTCCGTGCCGAATACCGCCGAGCAGAGCGGAATGCCGACAAAGCCGTTGTTGGGATAGGCAACGCTGCGGGTGAAAACGAGCGTTTCGTCCTCATTCAGCCCCATGAGCTTGGCGATGGGCTTTGCCAGATAGGTAAACAGGATAAACATCGACAAATACGCCGCGATGATCTTGAGCACCTGCGAAAACGGCATATCGCCGAAGTCACCGCTGGCCGCAGCCAGGATATTGCAGGGAAAGAACACATCCAGCAGCAACATGGAAAGAAGATCTGCCCCTTTGCGATCCACCTTGCCCAGCTTGCCCAGCAAAAAGCCGAGCATCATCATTGCCGAGAGAATCAAAACCTGCTGCAAAACCGTCTGTGCCATGTTACCCTACATCGTCCTTTTTCTTGATCTAAAATTACTTGAAATTCTCCTGCGCGTACTTCATCAGCTCTTCGCGGAATTCGGGGTGCGCAATGGAGGCCATTGCCTCGGCGCGCTCGCGCAGGGTCTTGCCGGAAAGGCTCGCGATGCCGTACTCGGTCGCGACATACTGGATCATCGTGCGCGGGGCGGAGATCGTGCTGCCGCCGGGGATGGTGGCAAGGATGTTGCTCTTGCGCTCGCCGTCCTTCGTCACGCGGGACGAGTTGATGCAGATGAAGCCCTTGCCGCCCTTGGAGCGATAAGCGCCCTCGAGGAAGTCCATCTGGCCGCCGATGCCGGAGAGCTGGCGGGTGCCGGTGCTCTCGGCGTTCTCCTGACCCATGAGGTCGAGCTGCACGCCGCCGTTGATGCTGATGACGTTGCTGAGCTTCGAGATGCGCTCGACGGAGTGGATGTAGTCGAGATCGCCCGGGTGGAAGAGCTGGGGCTCGGCGTCGAGCCAGTCATAGAGCTCCTGAGAGCCCATGGCAAGGTTCCACGCAGAAAGGCCGGTGTCGAGCTCCTTGCGCGCATTCGTCAGCTTGCCCGCCTTGTAGAGCTCAAGGAACGCATCGGAAATGGTGCCGGTGTGGCAGCCGAGATCCTTCTTGTCGGACTCGGCGAGCATCTTGGCGACCGTGTAGGGCACGCCGCCCACGCCGAGCGACAGCACTGCGCCGTCGGGGATCTGGTCGACCACGATCTTGGCGATGGCGATATCGGTCTCGCTGGGGGCGCGGTAGGAGCGCACGGGCAGCGGCTCATGCTCGCCCTCGACGATGTAGTCCGCCTCAGACAGGTGCACACGGTGCGAGCCGTCCACGCCCTGGAGCTTGGGATAGTGCTCGTTGATCTCGAAGATCACGGTGCGGGCGCTCTCAAAGATCGTGCGCCAGGCATAGTTCGAAATGCCGAGGCCGCAGTAGCCGTTCTCATCCGGCTTGGAGACTGGAACGAATGCCACATCGCAGCGGATGTGCTTGTCGCGATAGAGATACGGCAGCGAGCGCAGCATAACGGGCATGAATTTCACAAGGCCGCGCGCTTGGAGCTTCCGCTCATAGTCGCCGATGTGCCAGCTGTAATAGCTGAAACTCTCCTGCTCGGGGTCCGCTTCGACGACCTCGATGCGCGGGCGGATCACAAGACCGCCGCGGACCTTGACGTCCTTCACTTCTCCCTTACGCGCAGCGAGCGCGCGGTCGAGCAGTTCGGGAAAACCCGCACCGAATCCGTAGTCCACCCAGTCGCCGGACTGCACAGCCTTGACAGCCTGCTCCGGCGTAACAAATTTAGCCTGATAGTCGTTCATAAAAAACAGTCTCCCTTGGTTCGAATCGCTTTTAATGTAGCAGAATTTTCACCGCTTGTAAATAGTTACGAG
>CABUDB010000334.1 GCA_902490245.1 uncultured Collinsella sp. | reverse complement strand
GTCCGGCAGCACCAGGCAAAGAACTCCCGCCAAAGGGCATTGAACCGGCTCATGGGCCGAACTTTTGGGCGCAGCGGTCGAAGGCACCCACCAGACGATACCCCATATGGGCATGGAAGTCCTGGCTGTTGTGCGTCAGATACTCGTCGTCCTTGTCGTGCGGCACGGCAATGAGCGCGCACATGTTGGTGATGCCCATCGCGACCAGACATTGCTTGAGCGCATCGTGTAGCTTGCGGCCCAGCCCGCCGTGGCGCACGTCGCGCGCTAGGTAGATCGACGTCTCGACCGACCAGTCGTATGCCTCGCGGCTGTTGAGCGGGCTCACATAGGCATAGCCTACCGGACGTCCGTCCAGCTCCATCACCAAATACGGGTAACGCTTGAGCGTACGCTCGATGCGCCCGGCGAACTCCTCAACGCTCGGCACCTCGTATTCGCAGGTAATCGCCGTCTGGCGCACATACGGCTCATAGATGGCAAGCAACGCCGGCGCATCATCGGGCGTCGCCAGACGAATCGTCGGCTCGGACATCTCGGTCATACAACCCTTCTCCCCAAAAAGCAAAGGCCGCCCTGCGCCAAGCTCAGGCGCAGGGCGGCCCCTTGTCATTACATCAGGCTACAGGACAGCCGCCAGCGCGTCGATGTCCTCCTGCGTCGTGGCCCAGCTGGTGCAAAAGCGCACCACGGTGTGGGTCTCGTCGTACTTTTCCCAGTACTCGATCGAAGCATGCTCGCGAATGCGGGCCATGTCCTCGTTGGGCAAAATCACAAACTGCTGGTTTGTGGGCGTCTCCAAGAAGAACTGGTAGCCGCGCTCGTGCAGCACGCGACGAAGCGCCTGCGCCGTCTCAATCGCCTGGCGACCAATCTCAAAATAAAGGCCGTCGGTAAAGAGCGCCTCAAACTGCACACCCGTCAGGCGGCCCTTGGCCAGCAGCGCGCCATGCTGCTTAATACGCGGAATGGGATGTGCCGGAGCGTGCATGCCGCAAAACACCACGGCCTCGCCGCAAAGCGCGCCGCACTTGGTGCCGCCAATGTAGAACACGTCACACAGCTGCGCCAGCTCGGGCAGGGTAATGTCGCACCCATCGGCCGCCAGCGCATAGGCCAGGCGGGCGCCATCCACAAACAGCGGAATCTCGCGCTTCTGGCACACCGCATGAATCGCCGCGAGCTCGGCCTTGGAGTACAGCGTGCCGTACTCGGTCGATAGGCTCACGTACACGGCACCCGGAAACACCGTGTGCTCGTAGCTCTCGTTTTCGTAGAACACCTGGATATAGTTCTCGAGGTCCTCGGCGTGCATCTTGCCCTCGTAGCCGGGGATGGTGAGCACCTTGTGGCCGCCAAACTCGATGGCACCAGCCTCGTGGCAGGCAACGTGGCCGGTCTCGGCGGCAACGACGCCCTCGTAGGGCGCGAGCAGCATGTCGATCACCGTCGCGTTAGCCTGTGTGCCGCCTACCAGGAAAAATACGTCGGCATCGGGCGCCTGGCAGGCCTCACGGATAAGCTGCTTGGCACGCTCGGTGTGTGCATCGGTGCCGTAGCCGGGCTGCGGCTCCATATTAGTGTCGACAAGCGCCTGCAGCACTGCCGGATGTGCGCCGTGGGAATAGTCGTTGTTAAACGCGAGCATGGTAATCCTCTCTAGCCGGGCACGAGCCCGATGATTCAGATGGAGCTATTGTACGCCGCCCGGATAGGCAATGCGCGCTGCAAGGCACTCGAGCGCCAGCACCAGGGCAAAGCCGCAGCTCACGTCACTCAAAAAGTGCGCACCGATCACGATACGACCAAAGGCGACGAACGCCGCAACCACAGCGGCGACCCAAAAGACCGCGCGGCGGCGCGAC
>CABUDB010000333.1 GCA_902490245.1 uncultured Collinsella sp. | reverse complement strand
TTTGCACCCCTTCGGCATTGATTTCCCAATAATCCCATGTCGTGATAGGATCAACGATGCCAAAGCACCCATAGACTGCCGTCCCGACCACAGGACCCAAGATATTGCTCACCATGGTCATCTGCGAAACCAATGCAGTGGCCCGCTCAACCTTCTCTTCACCCGCCATGCGCACTGTCTCAATTTGGAGCATTGGCTTTAGCAGCGATTGAACGCCATATTGAACACAAAGTATCGCTACTACGACGACCGCAAGAGGCAATGAGTGCTTCATGGGGATAGACAGCAGTGATGCAGTCATCAGAGCAATGCCGAGTGCCACGAGGACCTCGCGATGTCTTCCCCTATCCGCCAAGATTCCGCCAACCGGAGTTGCGAGTACGCCGGGTATGAACGCCGTCGCCACGACGGCGCCATATAACGTTGACGATCCGCTGCAATCGAACAAGTAAAGCGGATACGCAAAGCACAGCGCTGACAGCATCGAATACGTGCACAGCTGCGCAACAAGAAGCTCCGTGAGCCTAATTGGCCGCACCATTTTTGGTTCCAACAAGACGCTGACGTCTCTCAGCCCAGCCATAAGTTCGCTCCCTATACATACCGATAGTATGTATTTATCGACTTGAAAAGGGCAGCCGGAGCTGCCCGTTCAAATCTATTACATACCGTTGGTATCTATATTACCACCTTACCACCCGGCGCGGTCCCATACGTCCCAAATCTGCGCCGTTGTCTGAAGCACTTCCTCGCCCAAATCGAGTCCCACCGCGGCAGCCATCTGCGCCAAACATTGAGCGCGAGCGAGCATTCGATCCTTGGTCTCGAGCGGACGGAACAGCGGCAGCAGCCAAAGATTCGCCAACAACGATACGGCCTCAGCCGCTTCGCGCGGGCATTCGCACGCAATGGAGCCATCGTCGATGCCCTCCTCGATCACTGGCAAGAGATAGCCATCGGCCGACTCGTCGAACGAGCCCTGGTACTGCATCGCCAGTAGACGCGAGCTTTTTACCGGATCTGCCGCAGGATGCATGCGTGCCCATAGCTCAATTTGTGGAACGACAGACTCGGGCGCGTACAGTCGCTTGAGCTTTTGGGCTCCGGTCATATTGCCGATACCAAGCGTTGAGCGACGTTGCTCAACAATCGGAGTCATCGCCCGATCAAATGCGGCGTTGAAAATCTCCTCTTTGCTCTTAAAGTGATGATAGACGGCACCCTTGGTCATGCCATCGAGGCGGTCGACGATATCTTGAATGCTCGTCCCCTCATAACCCTGTGTGCAGAATAGCTTCAGCGCCGCGTCGAGAATCTTCGCGACCGTCTCCTCGGGATATTTATTACGACCCATAATCCGTCCATCCGCAACGCAAGTCTTGTACCTCATTGCAGCATTTTAACGTTGCGGATGGTGGGCGGTCGATTCTACACCGCGGCGGGGCCGTGTTCGCCGGTACGGATGCGGATAACCTCCTCGACCGGCTCGACCCAAATCTTGCCGTCTCCGACGGCGCCGGTGCGGGCGGCATTGCAGATGATGTCGACAATGCCGTCGACGTGCTCATCGGCGCAGATAAGGGTGAACTGCACCTTAGGGATCGTGTTGACGAGCAACTCGTTGCCGCGCACGTATTCCTTCCAGCCATGCTGCGCGCCGCATCCCTGCACCTGGTTGATAGTCATACCGCGAACATCAGCAGCAAACAGCGCGTCTTTAAGAACCTCGAGCTTCTCAGCACGAACGATCGCCGTAATTTTCTTCATAGTAAATTCCTCTCTTCAATAAAAGAAATGAATTGTCCTTCACATGGCACGGGTTTTCCAGGTGCCGCAAACCAATCTCAGAGATCAATAAGTTCAACTGACT
>CABUDB010000332.1 GCA_902490245.1 uncultured Collinsella sp. | reverse complement strand
CCGAAAGAGCCGGGTCTTGGGCCGCGTCGACGCTCGCATGCGTCCGCGGCCCCCTTTTTTGAACCCGCTTTCTTGCGAAGCGCCTCGAGGACTAGGTCATGAGCCTGATGTCCGCCACCCTCCCGTCGTCCTAGAATGTAGGAATCGGAATCCTGCGGATTTCGAACCGACTTTCATATAAAGGACAACAGCCATGCGCTACCCAGCAGCAAAACTTGAGAGCCTTGCCCGTGACTTCCTCGAGGCCACCGGCAGCAGCGAGGACGAAGCCCGCGTCGTCGCCGAACACATGATCGGCGCGAACCTTCGCGGCCACGACAGCCACGGCGTGGGCATGATCGCCATGTACGCCCAGTACCTCAACGAAGGCAAGCTCATTCCCAACGCCCCGCTCAACGTCATCAAGGACACGGGCCCCGTGCTCCAGCTCGACGGTTGCCGAGGCTACGGCCAGCGCATCGGCCGCGAGGCGACCGACATGGCCATCGAGCGCGCGAAGAAGCACGGCATCTGCATGTACACGATCGGTCGCAGCTGCCATCTCGGCCGCATCGGCACCTACGGCGAGCAGGCTGCCGCCGCAGGCATGGTCTCGATCCACTTCGTGAACGTCAACCACTTCTTTCCGCTCGTCGCGCCGTTCAACGGCTCCAAGGCCCGCTTCGGCACAAATCCCATGTGCGTGGCGATGCCCGGCACCGACGCGCACGGTCCGTTCATCCTGGACTTCGCCACGTCGATCGTGGCGATGGGCAAGACCCGCGTCGCCTATCTCGCCGGCAAGAAGTTCGACGAACCCGTGGTGCTCGACGTCGACGGTCATCCCACCAACGACCCCACACCGATGTGGCAGGAAGGCGAGAAGGGTGCCCTGATGGCGTTCGCCAAGCACAAGGGCTCGGGCCTCGCCATGGCCTGCGAGCTGCTTGCAGGCCTCCTCGCGCACGGCGAGACCATCCAGCCGGGCCACGAGCGCGACGGCAGCATCGTCAACAACATGACGGCCTTCATGATCGATCCGTCCGTGCTCGGCAACCTCGACTGGATGAAGGCCGAATTCGATGCGATGGTCGACTACGTCAAGAGCTCTCCGGCTCCCGACCCCGTCAACAACCCCGTGCTCACGCCGGGCGAACCCGAACGCCTCCGCATGGCCGACAGGCTTGCCAACGGCGTCGAGATCTCCGACGGCGAAATGGCGGCCATTCTGAACGTCTGCCAGGCCGCAGGCGTGCACCACCACTGGGAAGTCATCTGAGGCTCCCCAAGGGCCTCTGAAGGCGTCTGAGACACTTCCTGAGGTCCCGGCCCGCAGGCCCCGTCTGCGGGCCGTTGCGCATCCGCGGGGCCGAAATCCTTGAGGCGTTGAAAAACAAAAACCCCGGTCTCTTTCGAAACCGGGGTTCTTGGAATGGTGAGCCTGACGATGTCCTACTTTCACTGGAAATACAACCAACTATCATCGGCGATAAGGTGTTTCACTGTCCTGTTCGGAATGGGAAGGAGTGGGACCACCTCTCTATGGTCATCAGGCAAAGGCTTTGCTGCGCGAGCAGCGAATTCTTCACTTGGTCAGAAACAAAGCTGAGCTGTGATTCATTGACTCAGAAATTCTCTTGACGACATTCAGTCAAAAAAGCTTCACGGTTATAGGATCAAGCTTCACGAGCAATTAGTAATGGTTAGCTGAGTGCCTCACAGCACTTACACACCCATCCTATCAACGTCCTGGTCTCGAACGACTCTTTAGGGAGGTCTAGCCTCCAGGAAGACTTATCTTCAGGCAAGTTTCCCGCTTAGATGCTTTCAGCGGTTATCTCTTCCCCACATAGCTACCCGGCGATGCCACTGGCGTGACAACCGGTACACCAGAGG
>CABUDB010000331.1 GCA_902490245.1 uncultured Collinsella sp. | reverse complement strand
TATGTGGATGCCAAACAAAAAGTTTGTTAGTAATGTTCTATCACACTTTTTTTTTTTTTTTTCTAACGAATTGTTTGTTGCCGTAATCGGTACTATTTCGGCGCCGAACGGTCATGAATTGCCTTGTTGATGGATTTGTTTGCGAACAGGTGTGGTTTATGGCACAGTGAGCCCAAACTGATTTTTAGGAAGGCACCCATGACCCCCGCACAGATTGAGTTCTACAAGCGCCTCGCACACGGTCTGGCGCTCCAATTTGGCCCCAACTGCGAAGTCGTCGTCCACGATCTGGAGACCGAAGACGTGGACCACTCCATCGTAGTGATCGAAAACGGCCACGTCAGCGGGCGCAAACTGGGTGACGGCCCCAGCCATATTGTGTTTGAGTCCATGCACGAGGGCGCCACCGATGTACACGACCGCGAGCCGTACCTCACCAAAACCACCGATGGCAAGCTGCTCAAGTCCTCGACCATTTTTATCCGCAACGACGAGGGCAAACCCGTCGGCATTTTGGGCATCAACTTTGACATTACGCTCATGAAGGCTTTTGAGCGTTCGCTCGACGCCTTTACCGGCACCGGCGGCACGGGCTACACCGAGCCCGAGCCCATTACCAAGAACATCGGCGACCTGCTCGAGGACCTGCTGCACGAGTGCGAGCAGTTTGTGGGCAAGCCCGCAGCCCTCATGACCAAAGACGAGCGCATTCGCGCCATTGGCTACCTCGACCGTCGCGGCGCCTTCCTCATTTCCAAGTCGAGCGAGCGCGCCTGCGAGTTCTTTGGCATCTCTAAGTACAGCTTCTATAGCTACCTCAACGAGGCAAAGGCTGCCGCCGGCGATAAGTAGGCACTCGCCTGGATTGCCCCTCCCCTTTTGGGCGCAAGTTCTGGAAAGCACGAATCCAAGACCGAGCCGCTTGGGAAGTTCCATATAATCGATGTCATTAGTATTTCGAAAGGGTGGAACAGAATGGCGTTGAGCAAGGCATCATGCACCGGTCGTGGATTGATTCCGGCAATTGGTGGACATGTGCACCGCACGTTCGATGAGGGTGAAGACGACCTGTTTTCGCTGAGCCTTGACGACGTGATGGATGATCGCCCGTGGACCGCCGACGAACTCATGGGCGGCGGGGCTCGCCCGTCAAGCCCCAATCCCGCACTTACGCCTAAGCCCGCATCCGCGCCGACTCCTGCGCAGTTGGCTGTTTCGACGCCCGCGCCTACGCCCGCACCCACTTCGGCGCCCACGCCCGCTCCCCGCCCCGCAAGCGACCCGTCCGAGACAGCGGCATTTCTCGCTGCGGCGACGCAGGGCAAATCGGCCGACGGCACCGTTATGTACAGCGCCCAGCAGTTGCCCGTTCCTGCGGCACGCAAGCCTCCGGTCGCAAGGCTCGATGAGCCCGTTGCCCGTCAGGTTGCCTACGATTCCTGGGCTGCAGCCGATCTGGATGAGACCTCTACCGGCATGCCGGCGCTCGACGTTCCAGTTAACCCGCTTTTTGCCGCCAACACGAGCGCCGCGGACTATGAGGGCGGTGCGGCATATTCCGATTATTCCGATGACTATGATGGCAACGGTCGCATCGAGACCGAGGATTATGGCACCGCATCGAGCGATTATCTCAACGATCCGTACACTGCCACACCTGCACCGGAATATGACCCGGAGGCCGCGTCCGCACCGGCGTATACCAAAAGCACGGGCGAAGAGCGCTTCGCCGATTATTACGCCGAGGAAAAGGCGCCGCGTTTCTCGGAATTTCCGCAGGAGGACTTTGCGGGTCTTGCCGGTGCCGTTCGGGAGAACGATGGCGCCGCGGACCTGCTGGTCAGCGTGACGGGAGTCGACGCCGAGCTTGATGTGGGCTTCGATGGTCTCGTCG
>CABUDB010000330.1 GCA_902490245.1 uncultured Collinsella sp. | reverse complement strand
GCCAATGGCCCGCAGCCCTATGCTGTTGGCAAAATCGGCACCTTCTATCGCGGCCTTATGGAGAACCAGTACGCCTATGAGCGCCTGACTGTTGAGGCTTGGATGGAGGGTTCCTACGAGAAGGCTCTGCAGGCACTCACGCTTAATCGTCTGGTCGGTGACGCCAAGAAGGCTCGCAAAGTGCTCGACAAGCTCATCGAGGCCAATAAGGATTACTGGCCGGAGCTTAAGTAGTTAGTTCCATAGCGCTTGATAACTGTTATGGGGCGTGTGGGCTGTAGAGCTGCACGCCCCGTTTCTTTAAGAGGGGTATCCCATGAACAAAGATGAGCTGCTGGCAAAGTTCCAGCGCCTGGGCAAAGTCCTCATGACGCCTGTCTTGATCCTGCCAATCGCCGGCATCCTTCAGGGCTTTGGCAATGCCTTTACCAGCCCCACCCTTACGGCAGCTGTTTCCTGGCTTGCTGCTCCGGGCCTTGCGATTTTCTTTTCGATTCTCAAGGCCGCGGCCGGCATCGTCATGAGCAACATCCCGGTTATCTTCTCGATTTGCCTCGCCTATGGCTTCGCCAAGTCCGAGAAGGCTACCGCGGCGCTTTGTGGCTTTTTGGGCTACATGTGCATGAATTCCGTGATGGGCACGTTCCTTACGGCGACTGGCGTTGTCGATCCCGCGAATCTTACGACGGGCCAGAGCACGATCCTCGGCATCACCACGCTCGACACTGGTGTTATCGGCGGTCTTCTGGTGGGTGCAATCGTCGCATGGTTGCATAACCGTTACTACAAGATTGAGCTGCCTGCCGTGTTCTCCATCTTCAACGGTACGCGCTTTATCCCGGCGGTGACGCTGCTCTCATGCAGCATCCTCGCATTGGTCATGTCCTTTGTTTTCCCGTTTATTCAGAACGCTCTCGGCGCGCTGTCCGAGTTCATCAAGACTACGGGTGCCTTTGGTGCGTTTGTCTACGGCGCCGGCGAGCGCATGCTCCTGCCTTTTGGCCTGCATCACTTTGTCTATTTGCCGTTCTTCTTCACGTCGCTTGGTGGCGTCGAGACCATCGACGGCCAGACTGTTCAGGGCGCTATCAATATCTACAACGCGATCCTGGGCTCTCCCAGCACGCCGTTTAACATCGAGGTCAGCCGTTTTGTCATGAACGGCAAGGTTATCTTCGCCATGTTCGGCCTGCCCGGCGCTGCACTCGCCTTCTACAAGACGGCGCTTTCCAAGAACAAGAAGAAGACCGCAGCGCTCATGATTGCCATTGTGGTGCCTTGCATCCTCTCCGGCATTACCGAGCCGCTCGAGTACTCCTTCCTGTTTATCGCGCCCATCCTCTACGTGTTCCACGCTCTCATGGCTGGTCTTGCTTATGCGCTGACCTATATCCTGCAGTTCAACGTGGCCGGTTCCGCGTCCTTCGGCGGCCCGCTCTTGTCGTTGATCTTTAACGGTATTATGGGTGCAGCCAAGGGCTCCAACTGGCAGGTTATCCTGTTCCTCGGCCCCATCTACTTCGTGGTGTACTACTTCGTCTTCAAGTTCATCATCCTTAAGAAGGACCTTAAGACCCCTGGCCGCGAGGAAGAGTCCGACGATGAGGCCGCAAAGGCTCCTAGGACTGTGATCAGCGACCTCATTCCCGCCATCGTTGAGGCAGTGGGCGGCGACAACAATATTAAGTCTGTCGAGGCCTGCTTCACCCGTCTGCGCATCCAGCTCAATGACTGTGACAAGGTGGTTGACGACGCCGAGTTTACCGAAAAGCTCGAAGCGCGTGGCATCGTGCATGTCAACGGCGGCGTGCAGATTGTCTACGGCAACATGGCATCTAACTACGCAACTCAGATGGTACACCAGAAAAACAACCAAGAGAAGCGTAGGAAGGAACAAAAAGACTATATCC
>CABUDB010000329.1 GCA_902490245.1 uncultured Collinsella sp. | reverse complement strand
CCCCATTCTCATGGGCACGTTTGGCAGCTTCCGCCCATCCCTGCTTATCCTGGACACCTTCGTCGAAGCGGGCGCACCCCGAGACATTCTGTGGGATGCCAAGCCGCACATTGGCTCCGACGTCCTTCCCACAGTAGTCACCAATATTTCCCAGCGCATCGAACGACTTGGAGGTGTCGTCCGCTATCGAACAAAGCTCGTTGACATTCGCGCCGACGCGTCCGGCGCCATCGCGGGCATCGATGTCCAGACGTCTCAACATGCCGCGACTGAGCAAATCACCACGAAGCACCTTATCCTTGCCTGCGGCCACTCCGCCCGCGACGTATTTGAGCTCCTCGAGGACCATAACGTAGCCCTCGCGCAAAAAACCTTTGCCATGGGCGTTCGTATCGAACACCCGCAACGTGATATCGATCGGGCGCAATATGGCCCCGCGGCGGGTCATCCCGCGCTCGGGGCGGCCCCCTATAAGCTCGTTGCCCATCTTCCCAACGATCGCAGCGTGTTCTCATTCTGCATGTGTCCCGGCGGACAGGTTGTCGCCGCCTCTTCAGAGCCCGGCCATCTGTGCGTCAACGGCGCCAGCCTCAACGCCCGCGCCGGCCGCAACGCAAACGCCGCCCTCCTCGTCAACGTCACGCCCGACGATCTCCCCAGTGACGATCCTCTTGCAGGCGTAGAACTCCAGCGCATTTGCGAGCGGGCTGCCTATCGCCTAGGCGGCTCCAACTGGAACGCTCCGGCACAGCTCGTCGGCGATTTCCTTGCAGAACGCGCCAGCACGACATGCGGCAAGGTAAAGCCTACCTATCCGCTCGGCGTGATTTGGACAGCGATTGATGAGTCATTGCCGCAACATATCATCGAATCGCTTCGTCTGGGAATTCCCTTACTCGGCAAAAAACTGCGTGGCTACGACCATCCCGATGCCGTCCTCACCGGTGTTGAGACGCGCTCGAGCTCTCCGGTCACTGTTACTCGAGACCGGGAATGCCACGCCGTATCGACCCCGGGGCTCTACCCTTGCGGCGAGGGGGCCGGATATGCCGGCGGAATCATGAGTGCCGCCACCGACGGCATCCGTTGCGCCAAAGCCCTCATCGCTGATCTCTAGTCCACTAAATAGCACTGTCCCCGAACTCCGCGAGGAGCTCGGGGACAGTGCTTTATTTCTTAAACCGCGCGCCCTGGCGTTTTCTGCCCGAAGCGAACGTAGAGCCTTTGCGGGCCTGCGAGCGCAAGCGCTCAATCGTCTCGTCCTCAGTCGTGCCCTCAAGCATCGCCCTTATCTGAACGACCGCATCGCGCAGACGCGCTGCTTCTTCGAAGTCCATGGCGGCAGAAGCATTGCGCATATCTTCCTCCATGGTCTCAACGATCCGTACAAGTTCATCATGTGGAAGTTCCTCGAGCTGCTCAGCAATCGTCTGCTCGGACGGCACCGCCTCCGGCACAGCACCCTCGCCGTTTTCATCGGGCGTATAGAATGCTCCGTGGCCCAACGAATCGCCCTTCGAACGCCCCTTGGAACCAACGGTTTTCTCCGCCTCGGCAATAAAGCTCGAGATGTCATTAATGGCCTTGCGAACCGTCTTGGGCACAATGCTGTGCTCTTCGTTATAGGCCATCTGAATCTCGCGCCGGCGCTGCGTCTCGTCGATTGCCTCTCTCATCGAGTCGGTCACGACGTCTGCATACATAATGACTTCGCCGTCGGCATTACGGGCCGCACGACCAATCGTCTGAATCAGCGAACGGCGGTTGCGCAAAAAGCCTTCCTTGTCGGCATCGAGAATCGCCACCAGCGAGACCTCGGGGAGGTCCAGACCCTCGCGTAGCAGATTGATGCCCACCAGAACATCAATTTTGCCCTCGCGCAGCGTTCGCAGGATTTCGACACGGTCCATC
>CABUDB010000328.1 GCA_902490245.1 uncultured Collinsella sp. | reverse complement strand
GCTTTGCTCACGATCCAGGCCTTGTTGGTATCGGTTCCAAAGCCCGAATCGGCGCGCGAGACATCGTTGGCGATAATGGCATCGCAACCCTTGCGGGCGAGCTTTCGCTGTGCGTACTCCAGGACGTTATCGGTCTCGGCAGCAAAGCCGATCACGCACCGCTCCCCCTTTTGGCGCGAAAGCTCGGCCAAGATATCGACCGTCTCGATCAGTTCGATGCGATCCAGGCGCTCGTTGGCCTTTTTGAGCTTATGGTCGGCAGTGGCTGCGGGCGTGTAGTCAGCGACGGCAGCCGCACAAATGGCCGCATCGGCCGACTGGAAGGCGCTCAGCGCCGCCTCCAGCATCTCTGCGGCGGTTTGCACGCGTACGCACTCCACGCCGCGGGGAACGTCGAGCGATGTCGGTCCCAGCACGAGCGTGACGGCGGCACCGCGACGTGCGGCCTCCCCCGCCAGGGCGATACCCATCTTGCCCGAAGAACGGTTGCCAATGAAGCGCACGGGGTCGATCGGCTCATGCGTGGGGCCGGCGGTAATGACGATGCGCTTGCCCGCCAGGTCTTGTTGCACGGGATTGAGCACCTCGCAGATGGCTTCGACAATGTCCCCGGGCTCGCTCATGCGCCCCGTGTCCACGTCGCCGCAGGCAAGGTAGCCACTACCGGGGCCAACCACGTGCACCCCGCGGTCGCGCAGCGTGGCCATATTGGCTTGGGTTGCCGGCGCCTTCCACATGCCGTTGTTCATGGCAGGTGCGATCACAATGGGTCGCGGCGTGGCGAGCAGCGTCGTGGAGATGAGGTCATCGGCAATGCCGTTGGCCATCTTAGCGATGATATTTGCCGTGGCAGGCGCCACGACCACCAGGTCGGGTTCCTGCGCGAGCGAAATGTGGTGGATAGGGTCGGAGGGGTCGTCGAATAGGCCCACGGCAACGGGCTCGTTGGTGAGCGCACGGAAGGTGAGCGGGCCCACAAACTCCGTGGCATGCTCGCTCATAACGACCTTGACGCGCGCGCCGCGCTTTTGCAGCAGGCGCACGATATTGCACGACTTATAGGCGGCGATCCCGCCGGTAATGCCCAGCAGGATCGTTTTTCCCTCAAGTTGCATTGAATTGTTGGGTGCCGCCGTCATCATTTAATCTTCCTTGCTCGGGAGCACCAGCAGGCGGTGGCAGTAGGGGCAATGCGTAATCTCGCTGCCGTCGTGGTTGAGGTCGCTCATGGACGATGCCTGCAGCGCGGTGTGGCAGACCGTGGGGATGTTGCCCTGGATGGTTTCGACGGCAAGGCCGCGGAACTGCTTGAGCAGGCGCTCGTAGTCGGTGAGCACGTCGGTCGGTAGCGTGGCGGCAAGGGCGGTGCGCTCCTTGGTTGCAGCATCGATCTGGGCCTGCAGGTCGGCGGCCTTGGCTCGTGCGGCCTTGGTGTCGGCCTTCACGCCCTCCTCGAATTTGGCGATAATGGCCTGCGCGCGAGCCTCGCGGTCGAGCGCTTCCTTATGGGCGACAACGACATCCTTGCGGGTGTGCTCGATCTTGTCCAGACGCTTGGCCAGGGTGGCAAGCTCATTCTCCAGGTCCTGCACCTCGCGGTAATCAGAGCCGTCGACGTGACGCTTCTTGGCAGCCTCGATGGCGTTATTGGTCTGGATCTCGGTGGTGTTGAGGTCGTCGAGCTCAATGTCCAGATCCTTGCGCTGGGCGTAGAGTTTGGTCATCTCGGACTTGAGCTTCACATAGGTCTTACGCTTTGAGGCGAGCTCCTTGAGCTCCGGCATATTGGCAAGTTCGCTCTTGTTACGGGCGAGCTCCAAATCGATCTGTTGCAGCTTGAGTAGCGTAGCGCCGGCGCTCATAAGTTCTCTCCTTTTGTCACAGTCCACCATTGGCAAGGGTTCAGTATTTTAATCGTATG
>CABUDB010000327.1 GCA_902490245.1 uncultured Collinsella sp. | reverse complement strand
TTTTTCCAACTATATACTTCACCTTGTTGGTCTAGGCGCCAAGCGACTCGATCAGATGGTCGATCTCGAAGGCGAGCGCGTCGGCGTCGTCGATCATGAGCTCGGACCACATTTGCGGGTTGAGATGCGCCACGCGAGTGAGGTCGCGGTAGCTACCGGCCGAAAAGCCGTGGTGGACCTGGGCGGTGGGGCTTTTGACGTAGGCGTTTGATACCACGTGCGCGAGCTGGCTCGTAAAGGCGATGACGCGGTCGTGTTCGGCAGCGCTGGTCACGCTGAACTTGCCAAAGCCCAAGGGGCGTACCATCTCGCGCACCTGGCCCAAAAGTTCCAGCTTGAGCGCATCGTCCACCGCGGGCGGCACGAGCACGAGCGGTGCGCCCTGGAACAGGTCGGCGCGGGAGTGCGCGTAGCCCGAGAACTGGGTGCCCGCCATGGGGTGAGCGCCCACAAAGTAAAAGCCGTGCTCTCGTGCGAGCTCAAAGGCCCGCTCACACACGATGCCCTTGACGCCCACGGTGTCAATCACCACGGGACCCATGATGGCGTCGGTGTCGGTGGCGTCGGCGAGCGCCTGGGCGTGCGTCTCGAGCCACTCGATGCATGCCTCGGGATAGCAGGCAAGGACGATGATGTCGCACTCACCGAGCGTCTCGTCGTTGAGTTCGCCGGCGACGGTGCCCATGCTGGCGGCCGTCATCACGTCATCGTCGGGGTCCCAGGCCAGCACGCGAACGCCCGCCTGCGCATAGCCGCGGGCAAAGCTGCCGCCGATCAGGCCCAAGCCGACGATGCCGGCGCACTTGGGGCCGCCCTGGTTGACGCGAGCGTTTCTCACCGTACCCATGGCCTACTCCATGGTCTCTTGGCAGACGACCTCGCGGATGGCGCGGATGCGGCGCATGGTGTCGTCGAACTGGTCGGGGGTGAGGGCCTGAGCGCCGTCGGACCAAGCGTGGCTCGGGTCGTCGTGGACCTCGATCTCCAGACCGTTGGCGCCGCAGGCAGTCGCGGCGAGCGCCATGGGCTCGACATAGCGGGTGTAGCCGGTGGCGTGGCTGGGGTCGGCGACGACGGGCAGGTGCGACAGGTGGTGCAGCACCGGCACGGCGTTGAGGTCGAAGGTGTTGCGGGTGCGGGTCTCGAAGGTGCGGATGCCGCGCTCGCACAGGATGACGTTGTCGTTGCCCTCGCTCATGATGTACTCGGCTGCCATAAGCAGCTCGTCGACGGTGCCTGACATGCCGCGCTTGAGCAGGATCGGGGTCTTTGTCTTGCCGACCTCCTTGAGCAGGGGGAAGTTTTGCGCGTTGCGCGCGCCGATCTGCATGACGTCGATCTTTTTATCTAAGAAAATCTGCACGTCGCGCGGGTCCATGATCTCGGTGACGATCGGCATGTCGAGCTCGGCAGACGCCTCGCACAGCAGGTCGAGGCCGGCGGGGCCCATGCCCTGGTAGGCGTAGGGAGAGGTGCGGGGCTTGTAGGCACCGCCGCGCAGCATCGTGGCGCCGGCGGCCTTCACGCGGCGGGCGATGCGGATGAGGTTCTCGCCCTCGACGGAGCACGGGCCGGCGATGACCTGGAACTGATCGCCGCCTACATGTACGCCGTGGCCGCAGTCGATGACGGAGTCCTCGGGGTGGAACTTGCGGTTGGCGCGCTTGAACGGCTCGGAGACGCGCTGTACGCGCTCGACGACGTCCATAGACTCGAGCAGAAACGGGTCGATCTTGGTCGTATCGCCCACCAGGCCGATGATCGTCTCGTTCTCGCCGCGCGAGACATCGGTCTTCAGACCCTTTTTCTCAATCCAGCTGACGATATGGCTGACGGCCTCGTCGCTGGCGCTCTGCTTTAAAATTGCAATCATGGTGTGCCTCTCACCTCGATGGATAACCCTTGCAAAAACGGCCCGCATCGCGAGCCGTGTATATATGGTGCATGAGAGTTTATACTATCTGACTC
>CABUDB010000326.1 GCA_902490245.1 uncultured Collinsella sp. | reverse complement strand
CGTCGTTGACGCCGTCGCCCGTCATGGCCACGGTGTGCTCGCGGCGTTTGAGCGCCTGCACGAGCTCGCGCTTCTGCTGCGGGGTCACACGACCAAAGACATGGTAGCGGTCCACTGCGGCATCGAGCTTGGCCGGCGTATCGAGCGTCGTGGCGTCCACATAAGCGTCCGCCCCCGGCACGCCCACCACGCGAGCGATTGACGACACCGTACGCGGGTCGTCGCCACTGATCACGTTGAGGGTCACGCCCTGCTCGTTAAAGTAGCCGATGGTCTCGGCCGCCGAGGTACGAATCTCGTCGCGGATGGTCACAAAGCCCACGGGCTCGGCCTCGCCCGCCATATCGCCATCGGGCGTAAAGCCGTCAACGCGCGCCACCACGAGCACGCGGCAGGTATCGGCAAGCTCGGCGACACGGTTCTCGACCTGGGCAAACGCACGATCAGAGAGCACAAACTGCGCCGCACCCATCACATAGGAGCCCTGCGCAAACGACGCGCCGCTCCACTTTTTGGAGGACGAGAACGGAATGACCGACAGCGGCTCAGACACCTCGACCTGTCGATCGGCGTAATAGTTGAGCAGCGCCTGGCAGGTCTCGTTGGCATCGGCCGAAGTCGCACGTGCCACGTTAGCCAGCGCAAAATCGAGCACCGTGGTATCGACGGGAACAGATGCCTCGTTCTCCCCCACGCCCAGGGCAACACCCTCAACCGGTAGCGGATACGTGCCCTCGACCTCCATGCGGCCCGACGTGATGGTGCCCGTCTTGTCCAGACACAGCACGTCGACGCGCGCGAGCGTCTCGATGCAGTAGAGCTGCTGCGCCAGCACCTTGCGGCGGGCCAGGCGCACCGTGGCGATGGCGAGCACCGACGAGGTCAGCAGCACCAGGCCTTGCGGGATCATGCCCAGCAGGGCGCCCACCGTGGACAGCAGCGCCGACGAGGGCACGCGGCCGGCCAGCAGCTCGGAGAAGCACCACGAAAGCGCGCTATCGCCCGGGGTTCCCGCGGCATCCCACAGCTCGCTCACACTCGAGGAAAACAACGCCAAACCGAGCGGGATCATGATGATGCTCGCAAACCGCACGATGGCGTTAAGCGCGTTCATGATCTCGGAATTGACCTTTTTGACGTACTTGGCCTCGTTATTAATTTTGGCCACGTAGTTGTCGGCGCCGACATGGATCACGCGGGCGCGCAGCAGGCCCGAGTCGATAAAGCTGCCGCTCATGAGCTCGGAACCGGGCTGTTTCTTAATAAGGTCGCTCTCGCCCGTCAGCAGGCTCTCATTCACGAGAGCCTCGCCCGAAACCACTACGGCGTCAGCGGGAATCTGGTCGCCGCGCCCCAGGCGGATGATGTCGTCGAGAACGATCTGGTCCAGGTCGAGCTCCACCTCGGCGCCGTCGCGCACCGCGATGGCCTTCTTGGAGGTCAGCAGCGTGAGCTTATCGACCATCTTCTTGGAACGCATGGACTGAATGACGCCAATAGCGGTATTGAGGAACACCACGAACAGGAACGTCAGATTCTTAAACGAACCGGTCAAAATGACCAGGAACGCCAAGATCACGTTGATCAAATTGAACAGCGTGCAGAGGTTCTCGATGATGAGCTCTTTGACCGACTTGGTCTTGAGCTCCATGTTGCGGTTGATCTTACCGGCGGCGATGCGCTCCTCGACCTCGGCGGTCGAGAGTCCGCGCTCGATATCCGTTGCTGCCATACCACGTCCCATCACGTCGCGTCGGTATAAGAAAAACCGCCCGGACCATGCGAGGTTCGGACGGTCTTACGTTCGATGGTGCCCCATGTTGGATTCGAACCAACGGCCTTCTGCTCCGGAGGCAGACGCTCTAATCCCCTGAGCTAATAGGGCCAACGTTTGGCATTATACCCAAGTGCACCACGGGCTATCAAAATAAAAGAAAAAGCTTTGCAATTCCGAGGAAGACGCGGCGCAGCGGCCCACTTTAGAAGGCAAAAGCGAGTCAG
>CABUDB010000325.1 GCA_902490245.1 uncultured Collinsella sp. | reverse complement strand
AGTCGTAGAGGCTGCGGTCAATGTCCGCGACCTCGGTACGGTTCTTGGTCATTGCGTCGCCCCTTTACGCCTGCTGCTCGGCAGCGGCGGACTCGGCCTGGGCGCGCTGCTCGGCGGCCTCGCGCTCGAATGTCTCAAAGCCGTTCTTGTCGATCCAGGGGATGAGCGAGGCATCGTCCTCGCGCACGATGTGGCCCTTGACCATAACGTGGACGCGATCGACATCCAGGTGTTCCAGGATGCGCGTATTGTGCGTGATGATGAGCATGGAACCGTCGCAGCTCTTGCGGTAGGCGTCCATGCCGTGGCTGACGGTGGAAAGCGCGTCGACGTCCAGACCTGAGTCGGTCTCGTCGAGGATGGCGAGCTTGGGCTGCAGCAGCAGGAGCTGGAGCATCTCGACCTTCTTCTTCTCGCCGCCCGAGAAGCCCACGCCCAGCTCGCGGTTGAGATAGGCGGTATCCATGTTGAGCTCGGCAGCGAGCTCCTTGACGCGACGGCGGAACTCCTTGCCCTTCATCTCCAGGCCGGGGCGGCCGGCGATGCTGGCGCGCAAAAAGCTCGACAGCGGCACGCCCGGGATCTCGACCGGGGCCTGGAAGCTCAGGAACAGGCCGGCGCGCGAGCGCTTGTCGGTGGTGAGCTCGGTGATGTCCTGGCCGTCAAAGACGATACGGCCGTCGTTGACCGTGTAGACGGGGTCGCCCATGACCAGGTGGCCGAGGGTGGACTTGCCGGCGCCGTTGGGTCCCATCAGCACGTGGGTCTCGCCGGCGGCGACGTTGAGGTTGACGTTGTGAAGGATGGTCTTCTCGTCCACGGAGGCGGTGAGACCTTCGATGGAAAGCAGCGGATTTGCGCTCATGCTGTCCCTCTCTGTATATGGTGTACTCATAGGTGTACTAAACCCTAGGAATCTTCTCGGAATAAAGTTACTATGGGTTCGGCGTTAGTCAAGGGAAAACCCGACTAATCCACTCGACTTTTTAGATGTGGGACAAAATAACCTGTTGTGTTTGTCCCACTTACTTAAGATTTGGGACAAACTAACCTGGTTATGTTGTCCCAGATGCGATGGGAGGGTAGGTATGCTCATTTCTTCCAAGGGCCGCTATGCCCTCCGGCTGATGATCTATATCGCGGCGCTCGGTGACGCCGAGGGCAAGATTGCCCTGCGCGAGGTTGCCGACCGCGAGCATATCTCGCAAAAGTATCTGGAGCAGCTGGTTCGTCCGCTTATGAAGGCGGACCTGCTTAAGAGCGTGCGCGGCAAGGGCGGCGGCTACATGATGGCCAAGGACCCGGCCGAGGTTCGTGCCGGCGACATCCTGCGCGCCGTCGAGGGCAGCACGGCTCCAGTGGCGTGCGACGGCATCGACAACAGCTGCGCCCGCAGCGACCTGTGTTCCACCGTCAAGTTCTGGCGCGGTCTGGACGACGTGATCGAAAAGTACGTCGACGGCGTGACGTTGGCCGACCTTGCTGCCGTCCCCGAGATTAACTTCGACATCAAACTGTAGGTTGAGCGCAATTCCTTAAGATTTCGCGGAGGGTTGTTGCCGTTTACCGAGGGGTTGTTGTGCAACAACGGGCGAGCTGCAATACTTACTCTTATCTTTGCAAACTGCACTTTAACTACACCAATGCAGGGAGGATCTTATGCAGCCCAAGCATTCTGCGATTGTCGCGGGCCTGACGCTGGCGCTTTCGTTTGGCGCCGTTACCGCACCCGCACCCGCTGCCGCCGAGGAGCCCACGCCGGGCGTTGCCTCGGATGCCACCGATATCGATAAGGGTCTCTACACCCAGCAGTCCTTCTCGGGCGTGCTGAGGTCGGTCCAGGGCGTTTCGTTTGTTAACGTGACCCCCGAGATGAAGTACTTTACCAAGTACGAGAGCCATGGCAACTATTCATAGCCTGCTGCAGTTCGTTGGCACGCACATCGGCCAGCTTTTTCTTGCCGGCAAGGATATACATGCTCAGCTCCTTGAAGTAGGCCATGTTCAGCTCGT
>CABUDB010000324.1 GCA_902490245.1 uncultured Collinsella sp. | reverse complement strand
TGGGTCCCGACGCAGCACGCCGTCAACGTTACCCTCGACGAGGTCATGCAAGGCGCCAAATAACCACCATCAAAACCACCACAAAGGGGGCAGGCACCTTTGTGGTGGTTTTTGCTTTTGAGAGGGCTGTCCCGGGAGGTGTCCTGTGGTCTATATCCCATTTTGGATCTGCGTCTTTGCCGGCGCGGCGATTGATGCCCGTGAGCGACGTTTTCCCAATGAGCTTGCCGGCGCGTGTGCGGTGGCGGCGTTTGCTGGCATCTGGCTCGACAAGGGTGTTAACACGGCGCTTGACCACGCCGGTCTTGCGGTCATCGTCTACCTTGCCCTTGTGCTTACTGAGTCACTCTGGCGTCGTGTTCGCCACGTCCCTGGCATTGGCATGGGGGACGCCAAGGCGCTCTTCGCGCTTTGCACGCTCGACCCTATGGGCGGCATCGTGGCATTTGCCGTCGCGCTCCTGGTGCTGACCCTCTCCTGCCTCTTCACAAAAACGTGTTCTCTGCCATTGCTCCCGTTTCTAGTGCCGATTTTTGCCATAATCGAGGTCGTGGGCTGCACATTGTAACCGATTGCGCATTCTTCTTAAGGAGCATGCCATGGCAACTAATCAAGAAACGGCCGTCATTAAGGCGCGCATGGACCGCATTCCCGCGGCGTTGTCGCCCGAGTTGGTCGAGCGTATCGCCGCCGATCGCGCCTCCGGTTTCGTTAATCCTTATCGATGCGGCGATGACCAGGTCATTCGTCGTATTGATCGCGCTGCCGACAAGGGCACGCTTATGCGTCCGGCGTTTATGCGCGATACCGAAAAGATACTTCATCTTCCGGCGTACACCCGTTATGCGGGCAAAACGCAGGTCTTTAGCTTCCGTAGCAATGACGATCTGTCTCGCCGCGGTTTGCACGTGCAGCTTGTCTCCCGCATTGCGCGCGATATCGGTCGCGCCCTGGGGCTCAATTGCGATCTGATCGAGGCGATTGGCCTGGGTCATGACTTGGGACACACACCTTTCGGCCATGCCGGCGAGCGCTTCCTCAACGATATCTATCATGAGCGTACGGGGCGTTATTTTTTCCATAACGTGCAGTCGGTCCGCGTGCTCGACGCGCTGTACGGCCGCAACGTGTCACTCCAGACGCTCGACGGCGTTCTATGCCATAACGGCGAGTACGAGCAGCGTGTGTTTGAGCTCTCGGACATGAGCTCCTTTGACCAGTTTGACCAGACGGTTGAGGATTGCATTGCCACGGGCTATAGCGCAATTGAGCATCTGCGTCCCATGACGCTCGAAGGCTGCGTGGTCCGCATCTCTGATATCCTTGCCTACGTTGGGCGCGATCGCCAAGACGCCATTGCGGCGGGCCTGCTTTCGCCCGACGTTTTTGATGATGGCCGGGGCGGTGCCTACAACAGTTGGATCCTCACGCATGCCTCCATCGATATCGTTGAGCACAGTTATGGTAAGCCGCGCATCGAGATGAGCGAGGACCTGTTTGAGGAAATTCGCCGAGCCAAGCACGAGAACTACGAGAAGATCTATAGCAAGGGCGGCATCGAGGGCGATTCCGAGGCGGAGTTGCGCGAGGCATTCGAAAAACTCTACGACCGTTGCCTGCAGGATATATACGAAGGCGACGAGTCTTCGTATATCTTTAAGCATCATATTTCGCGCATTGAACAGCAGCTTTCCTACTACGATCGCACCTATATCTGGCAGGACGACAAGGATCAAGCGGTGGTGGATTACATCGCGAGCATGACAGACGGCTATTTCTGCGAGCTGACGAGCAAGCTGTTCCCGGGCTTGAAGTTTCCACACCGTACCTATATTAACGAACGGTAGTTCGTATCCTTTCGGTATACTGTTGGTCAACAACGATTTTGATTGATGTACAGGATGGCTATGGACGACCTTTTTTCTGCCTCAACGCGCGAGCGTTCCTTTAAAAATGCGCCGCTAAAAGTGAGAAAAAGACAAAATTAAATCGACAAATAAGTGAACAAAGAAAAGGCAGACAGT
>CABUDB010000323.1 GCA_902490245.1 uncultured Collinsella sp. | reverse complement strand
GGAGGGAAGGACTGGGGCTCCGTTATTATGTTGAAACGCTTTAACACTTTTGACGTTCTCATGCATTTTTTGTTTCAAAAGCGTTAGGATGGAACTTGCAGCGCGGGGCGTAATAGGTGCCCTGCACACGATGGGAGGCTATCAATGGCTAATCGTTTCGTTCTCAATACCATTTCTTATCATGGTTCCGGCGCCATCAAGGAGATCCCCGGCGAGCTCCAGCGTCGCGGCTACAAGAAGATCTTCGTCTGCTCCGATCCCGACCTGGTCAAGTTTGGCGTTACCGCCAAGGTGACCGACGAGCTCGACGCCGCTGGCATCGCTTGGAGCCTCTACTCCGAGATCAAGCCCAATCCCACCATCCAGAACGTCAAGGACGGCGTCGAGGCCTTCAAGGCCGCCGAGGCTGACGCTATCGTGACCATCGGTGGCGGCTCCTCCATGGACACCGCTAAGGCAATCGGCATCATCATCAACAACCCCGAGTTTGCCGATGTCCGCAGCCTCGAGGGCGTTGCTCCGACTAAGAACCACGCCGTGTTCACCATCGCCGTGCCGACGACCGCCGGTACTGCTGCCGAGGTGACCATCAACTACGTCATCACCGACCCCGAGAAGGTCCGTAAGTTCGTGTGCGTCGACACCAACGACGCCCCCGAGGTCGCCGTCGTCGACCCCGACATGATGGCCTCCATGCCCGCCGGCCTCACCGCTTCCACTGGCATGGACGCTCTGACTCACGCCATCGAGGGCTACACCACCAAGGGTGCTTGGGAGCTCTCCGACATGTTCCACTTCGAGGCCATTAAGCTGATCAGCGAGAACCTGCGCGACTCCGTTGCCGAGGCCAAGTCTGGTCAGCCCGGCTCCGGCCGCGAGGGCATGGCTCTTGGCCAGTATGTCGCCGGCATGGGCTTCTCCAATGTCGGCTTGGGCATCGACCACGCCATGGCTCACACCCTGTCCGCTCACTACGACACCCCGCACGGCGTCGCTTGCGCCATGCTGCTGCCGATCGCCATGGAGTTCAACAAGCCGGTTTGCGCCGAGCGCCTGGCCAAGGTTGCCGTCGCCATGGGCGTTGACACCACGGGCATGAGCACTGACGAGGCCGCCGATGCCGCCATCGCCGCCGTCAAGCAGCTCTCCGCCGACGTGAACATCCCGCATGTCTGCGAGGCCATGAAGGCTGACGAGATCGAGGTTCTGGCCAAGGACGCCATGGCCGACGCCTGCTTCCCGGGCAACCCGCGCGAGGCGACGCTCGACGACGTCATCGAGCTCTTCAAGAAGATCTGCCCGGCTGCCTAACTTGGTTCGGCGGGCCCCTGCCCGTTAGCCCCACAATCGTCCTCGGACATGTCGGAAGCCCCCGCTGCGCACTTCGTGCGGCGGGGGCTTCCTCCGTCCTGCGGAAAGATTGTGGGGCTAACGGCAGGGGGCCGCCGGCTCGTTATCGTGGCGGGCGCAGTCCTGGCGAGCTCGATGGGTCATCTCGCTAGGTAAAAAGATGGCTCGCGGTGGTATTGTTGCTGTGGGTTTAATTCGATATGAAAGGGTGACTTTGGTGTCCAAGATGGATTCTACGCTCTCCTATATTACTGACCAGTTGAAGGCGCTTACCTCGATTGCTTCACCTACGGGCTATACCCGTGCGGCTACTGACTATCTAATGGAAACGTTGCGCGATATGGGCTTTGGGCCCGAGCGTTCCAATAAGGGCAACGTGCTCGTTGAGCTTGGCGGCGAGGGCGAGCCGCTCGTACTGGCGAGCCATGTCGATACCCTGGGCGCCATGGTACGCTCCATTAAGGACAATGGTCGCCTGCGCCCCACGACGCTCGGCGGGCACCAGTGGTCTACGGCCGATGGCGAGAACTGCACCGTTTACACGCGCGATGGCAATGTCTACACGGGCGTGGTCCTCAATACCGAGCCTTCGGCGCATGTGGCCGATGAGCCGGTCAAGACCATCGAGAAGAACATGGAAATCCTGCTCGACGAGAACGTTGACAGCAAGGACGATGTGCTCGAGCTGGGTATTCAGACCGGCGACATCATCGCTAT
>CABUDB010000322.1 GCA_902490245.1 uncultured Collinsella sp. | reverse complement strand
GGTTGTATCAAGCAGTTAATATTAAGTTGGTTTTGGATTGCTTCGAGGATAGCACAGTGCGCTGTTCTCGTCATTAGAAATTATCAAATTATTCTGCTAATATATAACCCACTAAGAAGAAAGGTCTCTATACATGCGTGAAACAACATCATTGCCACGTCTCACCGCCGCCGCCCTCTCACGCGCGCTTAACCTGGAACAAGGCAGTCGCCTGCTCACTGTCCGTCTGCCTGGCGCTGTGGATGCCGAAGATCTCGCTAAGTGCTTTACCCTAAACGGTAACGGCGTGCCCGATATTTGTGAGCTTGAACCCGGCAAGCAGAATGCAAGCGATGATGATGCAGCGCCGGTTTTTGTAGATGCATCAAACTACTACCGCGCAAATAAGCACGATATCGAAAAAGACAGTGCCGCGCTCATCGATTATTTGGAGCCTGGCTACCTTGATTTTTGCGACTGGGGTCCTTTTATTTGGTGCCTGTATGCTCTCGCCCTTTCGGGCCGCACTCGAGCAGCCGTGGTACTTCCCGCCGATTTACTTGATAAAGCTGAACAAGCACGCACGATTTTGATACGCGAAGGGCTCATCGAGAGCGTCGTTTATTTGCCACTTTCCGAGCCCAGGCCCTACATGACAAGCGCGCTCCTCATACTGTCTTCAGGAAATCGCAGCGTTGCATTTCGCAGCGCAATTGAGCCCGGACCGCGTTTTCAATATGTGACTAAAACATCGTATTACTCTGATATCACCTTTTCTATCTCTCCTGACTGGGCCCGCATTGATACCAATACGCCAAGATCGACGCCAATCGAAACGTCCACTTTTGCCACGCGCGAGCTGCTCCAACACCACGCCGCTCTCTCAAAAGGCAAAATCAGCCTCATCGCCATCACCCGAAACTACAGCGCCACACTCGGTGACTCTTTTACGCGAGTCGCGCCATTCATGCCCCGCGAGAGCACGACATCGAACGACATTGACGCAGTCGAGGTGCGCCGAATCTCATCTCAAGATTTTCAGGACGGCAATCTTCTGCCCGTAGATGCTTCAGATAATCAAAATAGCTCGGATTCTAAATTCGTAAAGGTGGACCCCAGCGTTCTCGATCGTTATGAGCTCCGCGCTGGAGATATCGTCATGCCGCGCATGCTGGGTCGCTACGGCGCGTCCAACCTGCTCGTCGTCAGCTCCGATGACGCTAAGCAGCATCTGGTTGCTTCGCATAACACCACCGTCATTCGCCCGTCATTCCAAACGATGACCGAAGATGAGCGCGTAGTGTTTTCGGAGATAATTGTTGGATACCTTACCGAAGGCCACGGGGCGCAGCTGATTCAAGCATTAACTGAAGCAGCCAGCATCCGCGCCATCCGTCCTAGCGACCTGTTTGAGATCGAAGTCCCGCCGGCGCTCGACCCGCGCACACGCGAGTATAGCGAATCCATCAACCGCTTTGCCGAGGTCGTAAGGACAAAGAAACAAGCCGAGGCCACTGTCGCCCAAGCCCAGCGCGACCTCGAAGGCGCAAAAAAGGCCGTCACCCAGGTGGTCGACCAGACCTGCGAATAGCGCATAGGCAGTAGAAACGTCTTAAGCCGGCGACAGGAACTAATTCTGCCGCCGGCTTAACTATCTAGCCTATTCCCATCCCGTGGTCTGAGGATTCCATTTGCACACATTCGCCGAATGATTAAAGCACGGTGTATACAACCGATTGACGACCTCTTCTGCCCCAGCAATGTTCCCCGCGAGATCAAGTACCCCCGCCTGTCTCGCCATCTTTACGTACTGTGCAGAACCATTTTGTTTCCACCAGAGAGGCGCCACGAACTCTTCCGGCATTGCCACTTTGCGGGCAGACGCTTCTTTCTCGACCCTCTCGACAAGCGTAGCCCCATCGACGAAGCAAGTTTTCGCGTACACCAAGATGTCGACTATATCCTTGATTCGCGATGAAGCACGGCCCTCATGCATCTCTATCATTGCGAGCAATTTATCTGCAAGGGCACTCTCCACTCGGCATACTCGATAGTCGCAGACTGGGAGCCCGTATGGGTGCTGCTTTAGTCTGCATCTTCTGCCCAACCGTATCGAAATATC
>CABUDB010000321.1 GCA_902490245.1 uncultured Collinsella sp. | reverse complement strand
TGTCGGTTGTTTCATTGGCACAACCTTATTCTGTTAAGCAGCTTGGTATAGAGAACGGGCAGGTCGCGGATGGAGCGCAGACCGAACTTTTCCAAGAAGGCGTTGGTCGTGCCGTAGATGATGGCTTGACCGCGCTGGGGGTCGCGGCCGAGCTCACGCACCAGACCCTTGTCCACGAGCGACGCGATGACGCCGTCGGAATTGACGCCGCGGATGCCCTTGACCACCTCGCGCGTCACGGGCTGGTGGTAGGCGATGACAGCAAGGGTCTCGAGCGCCGCCTGCGACAGTTTTTGCGTGTCCCAGCTCAGCACGTAGGCCTCGACCACGTCGTGGTAGGCGGGGTGTGTAAACAGGCGCCAGCCACCGGCGACCTCGCGAAGCTGAAAGCCGCGATTGGCCTCCTCATACTCAACTTTGAGCTCGGCCAAAAGCGACGCGCACTCGCCCGGGGCGATATCCAGCGCTCCTGCCAGTGCGGGTGCGCTCACGGGGTCGCTCGACACCAGCAGCAGCGCCTCGAGGGCGCCTTTGAGGCTGTTTGCCTCCAGCGTGGAAAGGGTTGACATGGTTGGTCGCTCCTATTCGGTGAGCTCGGGGCCCTCGCCGGGCACGTATGCCTCGGCGCCCTCGACGCGGTTGATTTGAATGGTTCCAAAGATCTCGTCTTGGCTCAGCGTGAGCGAGCCGCGCTTGGCGAGCTCAAGCATAGCTAGGAAGGTGACGACAAGCTGCTCGGTGGTGGCGTCGCCGTCCAGCAGCTCGCGGAAAGTGCAGGTTTGGCGCGCCATGGTAAAGCGGTCGACTGAGGCCACGGTCAGGTCGAGCGGCACGCGATGCGGCGCCACATGCTCGGCCTCCAGCAGGAAGGTCTGGCGCTTGCCGTCCAGGTCGGCGCAGATGACAGCGAGGCCGCGTAGGGTAATGCCGGCAAGGTAGTCGGGCATAAGGCCCAAGAACTCGGGGTCGGGGCCGGCCACGCGCGGATGCATGCGGCTCTCGGCCTGCATGCGCGCGCCAAGGGCTGCCGCCGCGCCCTTAAACTGCTTGTAGGCGATCAGGCGCTGGATCAGGACCTCGCGCAGGGCATCGCCGTCGAGCGCGCTGAGTTCCTCGAGGTCTTCGTCGTCCTCATCATCGTCGCCTGTCTTGCGCGGGGCCTCCTGGGGCACCAGCGAGGCGGCCTTGATGTCCAAAAGAGTTGCCGCGACCAGCAAAAAGTCGCTCGCCACGTCCAGGTCCAGCGCCTCGATGCGCTCGGCCTCGGCCAGGTATTGCTCGGCCACCTCGCTGATCGAGATGGCGCCGATATCAACTTTTTGACGGGTTACCAGCTGCAGCAGCAGGTCGAACGGTCCGCTGTAGACCTGCGTCGACACGCGATACGACATCTTCGACCTCCTTTGACGGCGCCTTCGCGGCGCGGTTTGGGTGCATGTTGCGACCGTTTTGCACGGTCGACCTGTAAGTTTACCTTAGATGCCGGCGATTGCGAAGTTGAGCAGCCACTCGGCCAGCGGATACACGGTAACGTCGAAATACCGTCCGATCACGTCGATGCCGGTCCACATGGGCAGCAGATACAGCACTAGGATGAGGATGGGCATGGCGTATTGCTGCAGGCGGTAGTAGTTGGTGAGCGCCTTGCCCTTGAGGAACGGCACGATAATCGACGAGCCGTCGAGCGGCGGGATCGGGATGAGGTTAAAGAACGCGAGCGACAGGTTGACCACAATAAAGGTGGCACCGAAGTTCATGATTTGTGATGCTACGGCGAAGGACATGCTGGTGTAGAGGTTGCCGTATGTCGCGTGCATGAGAGCGGCCGCAAGGCATGCCAGCGCAATGTTCGATGCGGGGCCGGCCACGCTCACCAGGACCTCGTCGCGCTTGGGGTGCTTGAGGTTGTTGAGGTAGACGGGCACGGGCTTGGCGAAGGCGAACACCGGACCGCCAGCGGCAAGCATCAGCAGCGGCAAGATGACGGTGCCGAACGGGTCGATGTGGTTGAGCGGGTTGAGCGAGACGCGGCCGCGCGAGCGCGCCGTTTTGTCGCCGAGCGCCCAGGCCGCGGCGGCGTGCGCACTCTCGTGGATGACGATGCCAACG
>CABUDB010000320.1 GCA_902490245.1 uncultured Collinsella sp. | reverse complement strand
GCCAGCAGGATCCATTTGGTTTGTCGATAGCGCCGGGTAATGCCGTCGGGGAATATAAGCCTCGGCGGCTTTGTTTTTGCCGTTCGCCGAATGAGGAATGACAAACTCTTATCAATTAAGATAATTATTTATTAAACGACGGCACACGACGCTGTCGTACGAATGTCAACGGTGTTCGCATGGTCGATGACCGTTGGTATAGTTGACCTCAACTTGTAAAGGAGGGTGCGCACATGCCGCAGACGACATACATTCGCCGCGTTGCCGCGCGTGCCCTATATATGGCTCGGAGCCGCATATGAGCAGGTATGTTCACGGCTCCGGGAGAGACGACGCACAACAAAATAATCGACCGCAAAGCAGGTTCCCTAAAATTCCGGGTTTGAGCACGGTCGGGCAATCGCCGTCCGTCGTGCATCGATACCGCTGTTATCCGTTTTTGGTTCGAGAGGGGAACCGTTATGGCTGAAGAATTTGATTTCCATCCGATGTGGGAGAGCCTCGGCATGAATCTTGCCGACCACGACATGCTGCTGGGCGCCGTGGGCCAGATGTACGGCGATATGTTCCTGACGCAGAACAATCGCCCCAAGTCCACGTCCTACCTGGATTTTGTCGCCACCAACATCCACAGCGGCCGTATTAAGGAGATGCTCGACAAGAAGGAGACCGGCGAGGCCACCAAGATCGTGGGCAGCTTCTGCGTCTACGTGCCCGAGGAGATTGTGCTCGCCTGCGACGGTATCCCCGTGGGTCTGTGCTCGGGTGCCGATTGGGCGACCGACAAGGTCGAGGAGCATCTGCCGCGCAACACCTGCCCGCTTATCAAGAGCTTTGCCGGCTTTAAGCTGGGCGAGGTCTGCCCCTACATTGAGTCGAGTGACTTGGGGGTAGGCGAGAACACCTGCGATGGCAAGAAGAAGGCCTACGAGTTTTTTGCCACGCAAAAGAACATGTACGTCATGGATATTCCCAACGTACACGACGAGTCGACGCTCGTGACCTGGAAGGCCGAGGTCAAGAAGCTCGCCGCCAAGATCGAGGAAGAGTGCGGCGTCACGATTACGCCTGAACGTCTGAAGGCCGCCATCCACGCCGTCAATGAGAAGCGTCGCGCCCTGCAGCGCCTTGCTGCCACGCGCGCTGCCGACCCAGCGCCCATTAGCGGTCTCGACAGCCTGCTGACCGTTCAGGCCGCCTTTATGGACGACACGCCGCGTCTGACCGGAGCCATCAACGATATGGCGGCCGAGTGTGAGCAGCGTGTCGAGGCCGGAGAGGGCGTGGCGCCCAAGGGAACCAAGCGCATCCTGTACACCGGCACGCCCATGGCCGTGCCCAACTGGAAGCTGTTCAACCTCATCGAGAAGGCCGGCGGCGTTGTGGTGGGCGAGGAGTCCTGCACGGGTTCGCGCTATTACAAGGATTTGGTCGATGAGTCCGGTGAGACGGTTGACGAGATGCTCGATGCTATCGCCGAGCGCTACTTTAAGATCAACTGTGCCGTCTTTACGCCCAACGACCAGCGTATGAAGGACATTGTCCAGATGGCCAAGGACCTGCACGCCGACGGCATCGTCGACGTGGCCCTGCAGTTCTGCACGCTCTACGAGATGGAGTCGTTTGCCGTGGAGAAGGCCGCCGAGGAGGCAGGCATTCCATATATGCACATCACGACCGACTACGCCGGCGAGGATGCAGGCCAACTGCAAACCAGGATTGAGGCTTTCTTGGAAACCATTTAGGGCTATACGTTCCGGCGGCTTCCCCAGGTACCCGATCTTGCCGTTCAAACCGTCGCTTGCGTACCAAAGTGCGCGGAGCTGCTCTTTCACGGCAACCTCGGGCGCCTGGGAAAGCCGTTTCCTTGGTTGGTTAAAAGGTTTAGGAGTTATATGTCGGAAAATATTGAGCAGCCGTTGCCCAGCACGTTTGAGGAGTTCAACGAGCAGCGCAAGGCCGCGTTTATTCGCGTCAAGGATTATAAACAGGCCGGCAATCGCCTGGTCGGCTTTTTGTGCAGCTATACGCCGCTCGAGATTATCGATGCCGCGGGAGCCGTCACCGGGCTTGACTGCAAAGATAGTAGAAGCGATCTGGATATCGTTCC
>CABUDB010000319.1 GCA_902490245.1 uncultured Collinsella sp. | reverse complement strand
GCGCCGTCAGCTGCTCGGCGCCTACCTGCTGTCCTCGGGCGTGTACGACAAGTACTACTACGCTGCGCAAAAGGCCCGCACGCTCATCACGCAGGATTACGACGCCGCGTATGCCAAGGTGGACACCATCCTCATGCCCGCCTCTCCGCGCACGGCCTTTAAGTTTGGCGAGATCAGCGACCCCACGCAGATGTACCTCTCCGACCTGTACACCATTTCGCTCAACATCTGCGGCAACGGCGGTATCTCGGTGCCGCTGGGCCTGGGCGAGGACACTCAGCTGCCCGTTTCTGCCCAGCTGGTGGGTCCGGCCTTTAAGGACCGTCAGCTGCTCACATTTGCCCGCGCCCTGGAGCGCGGCTTTGCCGATGCCGCTACGGGTGCGCCCGCGCTTTCCGTCGCGCCCGATTTTGCCGGGAAGGGGGGCGAGCTGTAATGAAGGAGCTTTCCGAGGTCCTGCAGGATTGGGAGGCCGTGATCGGCCTGGAGATCCATACCGAGCTCACCGCACTCGACACCAAGATGTTCTGCAACTGCAAGCTCAGCCACGATGACGAGCCCAACGCCAACGTGTGCCCGGTGTGCCTGGGCCTGCCCGGCGCCCTGCCGGTGCCCAACAAGCGCGCCATCGAGAGCATCGTCAAGGCCGGTCTCGCCACCAACTGCGAGATCCAGCGCCACTCGATGTTCTACCGTAAGCACTACTTCTATCCCGACATGGCCAAGAACTTCCAGACCACGCAGGGTCCGGTCGCCTTTGCCATGTACGGTCACCTGGACCTGGACGTGACCGGTCGCGGTGCCGCCGAGCGCCCCGACTGCGCGTTTGGCGAGGCCGAGGCCCAGAGCCTGGCGAGCGCCTCGGCCAACGCCGAGGGCCTGTCCACGTCCATGTCCTCTACCATGCGCGAGGGCAACCAGCGCGCCGGTCACCTGGCCAGCTACGATGCGTCCAGCCTGCAGATGCCCGAGCGCCGCGAGGACGGTTCCTACACGGTGCCCATTCGCATCCTGCGCATCCACATGGAGGAGGACGCCGCCAAGATGGTCCACGTGGGTGGCGCCGAGGGCCGCATTACCGCCGCGGCCGAGTCGCTCGTCGACTACAACCGCTGCGGCACGCCCTTGATTGAGCTCGTGACTGAGCCCGATCTGCGCACGCCCGAGGAGGCGCGCCTGTTTATGGAAAAGCTCCGTCGCATCTTTGTGACGCTGGGCATTTCCGACTGCTCTATGGAGAAGGGTTCCATGCGTTGCGACGGCAACGTGTCGCTGCGCCGCCGCGGCGAGACCAAGCTGGGCACCAAGACCGAGCTCAAGAACCTCAACTCGTTTAAGAGCCTGCATGACGGCCTTGCCTACGAGATCTGCCGTCAGGCCGAGGTGCTCGAGGAGGGCGGCATCATCTATCAGGAGACCCGCCACTGGGAGCCCAGCCGCAAGCGCACCGTGGTCATGCGCGTCAAGGAGACTGCCGACGACTATCGTCTGTTCCCCGACCCCGATCTGGCGCCGTTCGATTTGGATGACGAGTTTATCGATCGCTGCCGCGGCGAGATTCCCGAGCTGCCCGATGCCAAGTGCGCCCGTTTTGAGGCCGACTTTGGCATTAAGGCGGCCGACGCTGAGCAGATCGCCGGCGACCCCGAGTTTGCCGACTTCTTTGAGGCGGCCGCTGCCGGTATGGCTGGCAAGGAGGCCCAGACGGTCGCAAACCTGCTGGTCAACGAGATGATCGCCTACCTTAAGGGCGCGGGCGTGTCGCTCGCCGAGTCCGGCATCGTGCCGGCTCAAGTGGCGGCACTCGCCAAGCTGCTGGCGACCGATGCCATCAGCTCCAACCAGGCGCACGAGGTCTTTGAGGCCATGGCCCAGACCGGCGACGACCCCAACAAGATCGTCGACGAGCGCGGTATGCGTCAGGTGAGCGATGCCGGTGCGTTGCAGCCGATCGTGGACGAGGTGCTGGCAAACTGTGCCGATCAGGCGCAGCAGTATCGTGACGGTAACCAGAAGGTCATCGGCTTTTTGGTGGGCCAGTGCATGAAGGCGAGCCGTGGCAAGGGCAATCCGAAGCTCTTCAACGAGTTGCTGAGAAAGGCGCTCGCGT
>CABUDB010000318.1 GCA_902490245.1 uncultured Collinsella sp. | reverse complement strand
CCGCCTCTTCAGGGGGCATCACCATGTTCTGTCCTTTCAGCCGTGCTTCGGCAAGAAGCCTCCGTAAAGGGCGAAGAACAGCCCCAACGCATCTACGGCTAAAACCTGTCAAAACGTTTTTGTCGATAGCCTCCGACCACCCGCGGTCGGAGGCTATTTTATATATACGCAATAACCCCAACTACCTGTGTTATTCTGTGTGTTTGTTTAAGCCTCAGCGAAGTCATTCAGACTGAAGTAATCGATACCTAAGGGGAGGAATGTAGGCCCGATTTTCGTAGATTCCGCACGAGCCGAAGAACACTTAATGTGTTCTTCGTGCGAGCCAGGACTTGACCGAGCGAAAATCGGGCCTACATTCCTCCCCGATGGGCAAGGGAGAGATATATGGAAGAAATGCCCAAGAATTACGATCCGTCGACCAACGAGCCGGCGATCCTGCAGAAGTGGCTCGACGGCGGTTACTACAAGCGCCGTGAGGGCGTGGGCGACTGCACCGTCACCATTCCGCCTCCCAACGTGACCGGCAAGCTCCACATGGGCCACGCCACCGACGACTCCATCCAGGACGCCATCATCCGCATGGCCCGCATGCGCGGCAAGTCCACGCGCTGGGTGCTCGGCACCGACCACGCCGGTATTGCCACGCAGACCAAGGTCGACAAGAAGCTCAAGAGTGAGGGCATCAGCCGCCTGGAGATCGGTCGCGACAAGTTTGTCGATGCCTGCTGGGATTGGACCCACGAGTACGGCGGCATCATCGTCGAGCAGATCAAGCGCATGGGCTGCTCCGTCGACTTCGATAACGAGCGCTTTACCATGGACGAGGACTACGCCCAGGCCGTGCGCAAGGTCTTCTGCGACTGGTACCACGATGGCCTGATCTACCGCGGCAAGCGCATCGTCAACTGGTGCCCCAACTGCACCACCGCCATCTCGGACGACGAGGCCGAGTACAAGGACGAGAAGGGCCATCTGTGGCACCTGCGCTACCCGCTGACCGAGCCGGTCAACGGCCAGGATTACATCGTCGTCGCCACCACGCGCCCCGAGACCATGCTCGGCGACACGGGCGTTGCCGTCTCCCCTAAGGACCCCGAGAAGGCCGCCTTTGTGGGCAAGACCGTCAAGCTCCCCATCGTCGACCGCGAGATCCCCATCTTTGAGGACTGGCACGTCGACGCCAACTTTGGCTCCGGCTTCGTAAAAGTCACCCCGGCCCACGACCCCAACGACTACGCCATGGGTCAGGCCCATGACCTGCCGCAGATCAACATCTTCGACGAGCACGCGGTGGTCGTCGAGGGCTACGGCGAGTTTACCGGCATGAACCGCGATGAGTGCCGCGAGGCCGTCATCAAGTGGTTTGAGGAGCACGACCTGCTCGACCACGTCGAAGAGCTCGACCACTCCGTCATGCACTGCTACCGTTGCGACTCCGCGCTGGAGCCGTGGCTGTCCGAGCAGTGGTTTGTGGCCGTCGACAAGCTCAAGGGACCGGCGCTCGACGCCGTCAACTCTGGCAAGGTCACCTTCCACCCCGCGCGCTGGACGCAGACCTACACCACCTGGATGGAGAACCTCAAGGACTGGTGCATCTCGCGTCAGCTTTGGTGGGGCCACCGTATCCCCGTGTTCTACTGCGAGGACTGCGGCTGGGAGGACGCCCTGACCGAGGACACCGACGTGTGCCCCAAGTGCGGCGGCCATCACGTGCATCAGGACGAGAACGTGCTGGACACCTGGTTCAGCTCGCAGCTGTGGACCTTCGCCACGCAGGGCTGGCCGCAAAAGCCGGAGCTGCTCGAGGGCCATCACCCCACGACGGCGCTCGTCACCGCACGCGACATCATCGCGCTGTGGGTCGCCCGCATGGTCATGAGCTCGCTGTACTTCCTGGACGAGGTGCCGTTTAAGGACGTCGTCATCTATCCGACGATTCTTGCCAAGGACGGCAGCCGCATGTCCAAGTCCAAGGGCAACGGCGTTGACCCCATGGACCTCATTGGTATGTACGGCGCCGACGCCATGCGCTTCAACCTGCTCACGCTGTGCACCAACAATCAGGACGTCAAGTTCGGGCCGCCTCCGTTTCGGTCGGGATGAGGATCAGCGTTCGCATTTTATTAGGAGG
>CABUDB010000317.1 GCA_902490245.1 uncultured Collinsella sp. | reverse complement strand
AATCATAACTTTTTTGAGAAAAATACCCCCTGCTTTAGTGGGGTGTAGTGATAATCTCGCCTGTTCGCGCTACAGTTTGTCCGAAATACCTCGATGTTAGGAACCAAATGATCACTTCCGAGCTTTTCGGCACCGCGCCGTGCGGTACCCCCGTTCATCGTTACACCCTCAACGGGCCCGAGGTCTGCGTTCGCATTATGGACTATGGCGCCACCGTGCTTGGTATCGATGTGCCCGACATTCCCGGCAACGTGCGCGATGTGGTGCTGGGCTTCGATAAGCTCGAGGATTACTTTGACAACCCCGCCTGCTTTGGCGCGACCATCGGACCTGTGGCCAACCGCACTGCAGGTGCCACGATCACCATCGATGGCACGGACTGGCATATGCCCGCCAACGAGGGCGCCAACAACCTGCACAGCGATCTTGAGCGCGGCCTGCATAAACGCGTGTGGGACGTTGAGCTCGACGAGGTCCACAACGCCGTGCGCATGACCACCTCGCTTGAGGATGGCGAGCTGGGTCTCCCCGGTAACCGCACCTTTACGGCCGTGTTTACCGTGACGCGCACCGGCTGCTTCCGTATCGAATATGGCTGCGAGAGCGACCGCGCCACGTACGTGTCCATGACCAACCACACGTACTTTAACCTTGCCGGTCATAACGCCGGCATGGACTGCGAGCACTTCTTCGTTGCCAACGCTGCCCACTACCTGCCCATCGATGAGCAGAACATCCCCACCGGCGAGATCGCTCCAGTCGAGGGAACTCCGTTTGACTTTCGCGAGTTGCGCCCCGTCGCGCCTGGCATGGAGGCCGACGATCCGCAGATTAAGCAGGCCCGTGGCTACGACCACTGCCTGTGCATCGATGGCTATCAGTACGGACGTAATCTGCGCCGCGCGATGCACGTCGAGGAGATGTGGACCGGTCGTGAGCTGGACTACTACACCACCGCCCCGGGCGTGCAGCTCTACACCGGCAACTGGCTGGGCGACGAGCACGCCAAGGACGATGCCAACTACGGCTGGGGCGCTGGCTTTGCCCTCGAGGCCGAGATGTACCCCGACACACCACACCAGCCGCTGTTCCCGCAGGGCACTGTGGGCCCGGGTCACCCCTACAGCAATGTGATCGAATACCACTTTATGAGGCACTAAGCCCATAACGCGACATATCGCATAGCAACGCCCGCCGGCACCACCGCCGACGGGCGCTTTTTCATCTTTTAGGCTCATTTTCGCTGCGACTGTATGGGTGACATATCAAAACTATGCCCATTTACTACGTTTAGCCCGGGATGCTCGACCATGCACCGGTTTTTGTTTAATTCGCGAGCCGTCTACCTGCGGTTTTGTTTTTCTCAAATTCGACATGCTCGGCGATAGCCGATCAAACGTAGTAAATGGGCATAGTTTTTGACAGACGGCATCGCATGCGTCTCTCGCGAGGGCAAAATGATCCGTTTTCCTCCGTCCCCAAGGATCAGTTGAACAGATTGCCGATGGGGTCGGGGGCGGAACTGGGGAGGTAGCGGATTTCTAGCTCTACGCCGAGTTCTTGCAGCTCTTTAAAGGCGGCGGTATCTGCATCGTCTACGGCAACGGTAGGCGTTACGGAGCGCTTGCCCTCCTCCGCCTGCATATGGCCGATGCTAATCTTGGTGATCGGCACACCACCCTTAACCAGCGCGAGCGCATCGGTGGGTGAGGCCACCATGATCAGAATCCATTGACGCGGCGTTGCAGAATGTATGACGTCGATGGCCTTTTGCACCGAGAAAAACCTTGTCCAGACGCCTTCTGGCGCCGCCACCCTCATTGGTGCCCATTGGCGCGAATCCGCCGCGATCTCATCGTTGACGATTAGGACAAGGTTGGAGTCCACGGCCTCGTTCCACAGCTCAACGTCTTGCCCGTAAATGAAACGGTCATCGATACGCGTGAGAAGGATCTTGGGTTGAGCCATCGCCGCCTCGTTTCGCTCGACATCCATACGATCTGGACGCCAGCAGCCAACTCAGCAGCAGGTCAAACGCCAAATGGGTGCCACAGACATCACGCTTCTAATATTAGTGCATTTAAAGTGAGAAAAGCAGTCAGCCCCCTTGCGCGGATTAGCGATGTCCCGTATCATAGACAGCCGTTGACGCCTCA
>CABUDB010000316.1 GCA_902490245.1 uncultured Collinsella sp. | reverse complement strand
AGAATTTTCTCCCGGTGCTGGTAGTAGCGCAGCTGCTGGAAACGCTGACCAACGGCGGGAAGCATAGCGCTCACGAGGCCCAGGAACATGCCGCCCACGATGACAAGCTGGACATCCTGGAAGCCAGATGCCTGCAGAACGGCAGACAGCAGGCAGGCCATAAACATGCTGTGATGGCCCGTCAGGAAGATGTACTTAAACTTGGTGAAGCGGGCAATGATAATGTTCACGACATAGCCGAGAATCAGGATCATCATGGTCTGAACGCCGAGGACGCTCTGAGCCATCGAAACGACGACCTCGTTGTTGGGCACGACGCCGGTGATGTGGAAACCGGTCTCGATGAAGGTACCCAGCGGAGCAAGGTTCTCCTGAACAACAGCGGCGCCGGCGGACAGCATGATGTAACCAAGAATGGGCTTCAGGGTGCCCGTCATCACCTTGTGGGCAGGACGCTTAAGCGCGACAAGGCCCACAAAGGCAAATAGACCCATAATCCACGCTGGCTTGGTCAGAATCGATTGGATAAACTCAAGTATGGGAAGGATGGCTTGCATCTGCGCTTCCTTTCTCTCTAACGTGGGCGCGTTTCCCTCTTCCACAGGGAACCGCCCTTTTTTGTGCCGCTTTAGGCGTTAGCGGCGGCCGCCTTGATTGCCTCGAGGGCGTCTTCGCGGATCTTCTTCTTGTTCACATAGCTGCGAACGATCACAACGTTGCCGTGGAGCTCGGGGGCGAGTTCCTTAACGGTGATGAACAGATCCGGATTTGCGGAAGAAGCACCGTTCAGGTCCATAGACTCAACGTCGGCCTTGATGCCCTCCTCCTCGCAAAGCTCCTCGACTTTGCCAGCGAGCATCAGGCTGGACCCGATGCCGTTTCCGCATACGGTGATGATATGCATGGCAACCTTCCTCTCCTACACGTGACGGTTTTCCGTCTATCCAAAAGCGGCGACGCATCGCCGTGCCATTAAGGCCTAAAAGAATGAACGCATGGTCTCCAAAACCTGCTCGGGCGTATCGCATGCGCTGAGCTTGGCAACGCAGTCCTCGTCCTCGAACATCTGCGAAAGCTCCGCCAAGCAGCCAAGATGAGCCTTGGGGTCGGGTGCGCAAATACCCACGAGCACGTGAACCGGATCGAAATCCTCGTGTCCAAACGCAATGGCAGGGTCAAGTGTGACGATACAGATCCCCGCTTCACTCACATTGCCATCTGCCTGAGCATGGGGCATAGCGATGCCCTCTTCCAAGACCATATAGGGGCCGAATTTGTGAACCGATGAAATCATGGCGTCAACATAGCTCTGGTCGCATTTGCCAGCGTCTACGAGCAACTTACCGCATGCCCTGATCGCTTCCTCCCAGTCGGAGGCCTCGACGTGGCAGGCAACAAGCTCGGGCTTAAGAAGATCGGTCAGCATGCTCGTCCCCTACTCCTCGGGCAGGATATGAAAACCAAGCGCCTGAATGTCGCGGGCAAAGCCCTTGACCGTATCAAGCGAGTACTCAAGCAAATCTTTCCCGAAATTCTTGCGTTTGGCAAGAAGGGCATTGGGGACCGTAATGATCTGGCATCCAACGGACTCCGCCTGGAAGATATTGAGGACCTCGCGCGTAGACGCCCAGAGAACCTCGGCAGCAGGCTTAACGGCAGCCTTCTTTACGGACTCCGCCATGAGGGGCAGCGGATCGACGCCGGTATCGGCAATGCGACCGGCAAAGATGGACAGAATAGAGGGGGTCTCGGCAGAGACGGCATCGACAAACTCGTCGACCTGCTCGGGCGTGAAGATAGTGGTGACATTCACCTTGATGCCGTCGGCAGAAAGGCGCTTGACCAGCGCGGCAGTGGACTCACCCTTGGTGTTGAGCGCCGGGATCTTAACGTAGACGTTGTCTGCCCAGGTTGCGATCTCGCGAGCCTCGGCTTCCATACCCGCCTCGTCGTCGGCGAATACCTCAAAAGAGACCGACACATCAGTAATGTGCTCAAGAACCGTCTTGGCAAAAGCGCGGTAGTCGGTCACGCCGCCGGCCTTCATAAGGGAAGGATTGGTCGTGAAGCCCTGAACGTTGCCATTGTCATGCATGTCAAGCGGACAAAGGCGGAAGAAGCGTTTCCACGCAGGCCGCCGCATTCAGAAACGTATG
>CABUDB010000315.1 GCA_902490245.1 uncultured Collinsella sp. | reverse complement strand
ACTACCAGGAACAGGTTTTCGTAGACCGAATCCGCGAATTCATCCCCTCGGAGGGGCTTTGTATTTTAGCAGGATTACCTTTGCTGCACATAAGAAGCATGGCGGGCCTTGGGTTCTGTCCGGCCGGGCGCAGGGTTACCTCCCAAATCGTCCTCGCGCATGGCCGGCATTTGTCCTGCTCCTGCGGAGCTGCGGACAAACGCCGGCCTGCGCTGCGGAAAGATTTGGGAGGTAACCCTGTGCCCGGCCTGCGGCTACTATGGGGCCGCCGCACCAACTTGAGATGCTGCGCATACAAAGTTGGAAGGGTCTGAATTGCACTTTGTTGGGATGGGCCCGTTTCCCCATGGGAACTTTGCTTGGCAGGACTCTAATTTAAATTCAACAAAAACAGGGGCGCCCTCTTTGGGGGATGCCCCTGTTCTGGCTTGGATGTGGTTGTTGAGACGATACTTTGCCTCGTCTTGCCTTATGCCAAGAACTCCTTGGTGGTCGCCACGATGTTGGCGGCGTCCAGGCCGTACTTGTGCAGGAGCTCGGCACCCGGGCCGGACTCGCCAAAGGTGTCGTTGACGCCGATCTTCTTGAGCGGCGTCGGGCACTGCTCACACAGGACGTCGGCAACGGCGCTGCCCAGGCCACCGATCACGGAGTGCTCCTCGACGGTCACGACGTGGCCGGTCTTGGTGGCGCTCTTGACGATCAGGTCGGCATCGATGGGCTTGATGGTGTGCATGTTGATGACCTCGGCGTCGATGCCCTCGGTAGCGAGCTGCTCGGCGGCCTCGAGAGCCTCGCCGACCATCAGGCCGCAGGCAATGATGGTCACATCGGCGCCCTCGCGCATGACAATGCCCTTACCCAACTCGAACTTGTAGGTCTCGGGGTCGTTGATAACCGGCGAGGCCAAACGGGCGAAGCGCATGTACACCGGACCGTCGCACTCGTAGGCGGCGCGCGTCACGGCGCGGGCCTCGACGTCGTCGGCAGGAACGATCACGGTCATGCCGGGGATGACGCGCATGAGGGCGATATCCTCGCAGCACTGGTGCGTGGCGCCATCCTCGCCCACCGAGATACCGGCGTGCGTGGCGCCGATCTTAACGTTGAGGTGCGGGTAGCCGATGGAGTTGCGGACCTGCTCAAAGGCGCGGCCGGCGGCGAACATGGCAAAGGTGCTCGCAAAGGCAACGCGACCGGTGGTTGCGATACCGGCGGCAACACCCATCAGGTTGCTCTCGGCGATGCCCACATCGAAGAAGCGGTCGGGGCAGGCGGCCTTAAATTTGCCGGTCTGCGTGGCGGCGGCCAGGTCGGCGTCGAGGACCACAAAGTCATCGTGCTCGTTGGCGAGCTCGACGAGGGCCTCGCCGTAGCTTACGCGCGTGGCGATTTTCTTGACGTCTGCCATCCTAGAGCTCCTCTCCGGCGGCCGTGAGCTCTGCCATGGCCTGCTCAAACTGTTCATCATTGGGGGCCTTGCCGTGCCAACCAACCTGGTTCTCCATAAAGGACACGCCCTTGCCCTTCAGGGTCTCGGCGATAATGGCGGTCGGCTGGCCCTTGGTAGCGCGAGCCTCGGCAAAGGCGGCGCGGATCTGATCGAAATCGTTGCCGTCGGCAAGCTCCACCACGTGGAACTTAAAGGCGCGGAACTTGTCGGCGAGCGGCATGGGGTCGTTGACCTCCTCGACGGGACCGTCGATCTGCAGGCCGTTGTGGTCGACGATCACACAGAGGTTGTCGAGCTGCTGGTTGCCGGCAAACATGGCGGCCTCCCAGACCTGGCCCTCCTCGCTCTCGCCATCGCCCAGCAGGGCGTACGTGCGATAAGTATCGCCCCAGTGCTTGGCGGCAACGGCCATGCCCACGGCGGCGGAGATGCCCTGGCCGAGCGAACCGGTGGACATGTCAACGCCCGGAGTGTCGTTCATGTTGGGATGACCCTGCAGGTGGCTGCCGATGTGGCGCAGCGTCTCAAGATCCTCCTTGGGGAAGAACCCACGCTCGGCGAGCACGGCGTACAGACCAGGCGCGCAGTGGCCCTTGGAAAGCACAAAGCGATCGCGGTCGGCCTTGCGGGGATGGGCCGGGTCGACGTTCATTTCCTCAAAGTACAGATAGGTCATGATGTCGGCCCTATGGTCATAATGTGGGCGATCAGACGCTCAAGGCA
>CABUDB010000314.1 GCA_902490245.1 uncultured Collinsella sp. | reverse complement strand
AGCGCCGCAAACTCCAGCCCAAACACGACAAAATCCCCTGACCAAACGGTCAGGGACGGCGTGGTTGCCTTTGCGGTTTCGGGTGCCATCTCGAGCCCCGATGAGCTCAACTCTTCGTTTAACACGGCAGTCAGGCTTGGCGATCGCGGTGCCATCTCTGCCGCGGTGCTGGCGCCCGATGAGGCGACGGCGCAAAACAACGTGCTTTCGCGATTTTTCTCGACATTGAAGGAACGCTCGGGTGGCGTTGCCGGCGTACTCGATGGCGTCATGGATGTCTGGGGACGGCTGCTTGTGGGATACGGAGACATCCAAGGTTCGGCCGACGAACTTATGGACGAGATGATTAAAGGCCTAGGAGGGGGCAGCGGCGCGTTGGGCTCCATCGCATCGTGGCTCGGCGATACCGTTTCGGCGTCCGTGGCGGCGCTGGGTTTGGAACCGTGCGACTTGCGCCTGCGAAAGCCGGTGCTGACTGATTCCGCCAACGTCATTAAGAGCTCGGGGTCTGACATTGCTGGTCTCTCTCAAGCGCAAGACAAACTGCGAAGTATTCCGTTGGGCGTGACCGATCCCAAGGCGCTTTGCGAGGCGTTGGAATATCAAGTCGAACGCACCATCAGCGGTACGGTGTTCACGCTTGCGGAGATTCCTCTGCCCGGCGGCGGCTCCATCCCGCTCACCGTCGATGTCGCCACGCTGGTTGGCGCTCTGGGCGGTGGGTCGTAATGAGTATCCGCATGCGTCTGCGCGAGGAGCGCGCCCAAGCGACGGTGGAGATAGCAGTGGTTACGCCCGTTTTGCTGGTGCTGGCACTCATCGTATACAACGTCATGATCTATGCCAGCGCTGTCGCGCGCTTCGACCGCGTGGTGCCCGACATCGTGTTGGCGCACGCCGTGGCGCCGAGCGGGGAGGGCGACGAAAGCTCTGTCGATGCCTCGGCGACGGTCCGGACTCAAATTCTGAATGCCATGGAAGGCTATGACTTGCAGATCGAAGTGTCGAGCGAGCAAGGCGCGGAGGCATCGGATGGTGGCCTGCTCTCCCTATCCGGTACGTTTAGGACCTACACCTGCACCATGCACTATGAGCCGTGGCCGACTTCTCTCAGCATCGCTGGCGTTCCGCTGGGGGCGCCGACAACGTTGTCGCACGAGCGCGCGGTGACGGTCGATCCATGGCGTCCGGGGGTGGTCATGTGACCGCGGTCTCGTCCTACATCGCCTACGCGCGGGCACTCAATAGGCTGGGCTGGACGCCGGCCGAGTTTGCGGTGGCGGAGTCGTTTGCCGTGCGCCTGCGCGGCATGCTGGGACGGTGTCCGGTTGCCGCCAACGGTCTGCCGCTCGTCATGGCATTTCCACGCTGCTCTTCGGTCCATACGTGTTTTATGGCCTATCCCATCGATATCGCCTTTATCGATGCACGTGGCTATGTCCTCGTATGCTACGAAAACGTACGTCCCTGGCGTATGTGCTCCTGCCCCGGCGCCTGGGCCGTACTAGAGCGTCCTTCAATCATTGTTTCGACCCCTGCTCTCCAACGCGTGCCGGCTTAAGAATTGGCGACAGCGGACTTTCGTCATACGAAATTGGGTAAGATGGAGGAGAAGATGCATGGATGTTGAGATCCATCCCAACGCTAAAAAGCACCTGACGGAAAAGCAGGTGCTTAGCGCTTGGCTTTGCGGTTACTGAGTGCATTCGTCGCGAGCCGAAGGACGAGCCGCCGAGATGGCTTGCGATTGGATGGCTCCCAGACGGACGAAGCGTGGAGCTTGTCGCGGTCGAGCTTGTCCGTGGGGGCTTATCATTCATGCCTTGTCTCCAGTCCAGAAGAAATTTTGGCAGGAGATTGAACGGGCTCGGCAAAGGGGTCGATGATGGGCAAGACGTATACGGCCGCTAATGGTCAGGTTGTAACGGATGAAATGATTGACGCGTGGTGCGAGTCGTACGAGCGCGGAGAGTTTCCGGATGGCGAACACACCGTTGGTGGGATCGTGCATGGACGGCCCCCACTCTCAGGTGAGGGGACGGCAACGCTGTCGGTCAAGATTCCTCTGGGAATGAAGGAGGCCATTCGTCGACGGGCGGCTGCCGAGGGGATGACGCCAAGTGAGTTTGCCCGTGCGGCTCTGAGCGAAAAACTTCTTGCTGCCGGCTGATTCCTCCGA
>CABUDB010000313.1 GCA_902490245.1 uncultured Collinsella sp. | reverse complement strand
GCCAGACCGGAGGGGCGCCGGGGGCGGGAATCTGGGCATACACATTTCCTACACATCTTGGGATTCTCAGCTGTGTTTGTCAGTAATATAGAGGGGACCTCGTTTCCGAGATCCCCTCCTCCGTCTAACTATAGAAATAGGCTTTCAAAGCCTTAGGCCAACAGCTTGCGACCGGACTCCTCAATCGCGTCAAGTGCTGCATCAGCCTCGGCGGCATCCGTGCCCTTAGCGAAGATGTACAGCTTAATCTTGGGCTCGGTGCCGGAAGGACGAACAATACCCTTGTTGCCGCCCTCAAGATCGAACTCAATGACGTTAGCCTTCGGCAGGCCGTTCACGCAGGTGTTGTAATCCACGACAGCCTCAATCTTGGAACCGGCGAGCTCCGCGGGCGGGTTCTCACGCAGACTAGCCATGATGCCGGCCATCTTCGCCGCACCCTCAGCGCCCGGATAGCTCAGCGAAATCGTCTTGTTGTGATAGTAGCCATACTTCTCGTAAAGCTCGTGCATCGCATCGGCAAGGTTCTTGCCCTGGAGCTTATAATACTGCGCCATCTGGCAAATCAGAAGCGAAGTGCTCACAGCGTCCTTGTCGCGCACGTGGTCACCGGCCAGATAGCCGTAGCTCTCCTCAAAACCGAAGATAAAGCGATCGACCTCGCCAGCATCGGAAAGAGAAGTAATGATGTCGCCGATGTACTTGAAGCCCGTCAGGCAGCGGCGGAGCTCAAAACCGTACTCGTCGGCCAGAGCGTCAACCATGGCGGAAGAAACGATAGTAGTAACGGCGACCTTCTTAGTGAGGTCCTCACCGCGGGCAGCACGGGTCTTGCAGATATAGTCGAGCAGCAGAACGCCCATCTCATTGCCGGTCAGCAGCAGATAGTCATCGCCATTCTTAACGGCAACGCCAACACGGTCGGCGTCGGGATCGGTTGCAAGCAGCAAATCAGGGTGAACCTGCTCGCAGAGATCGATGCCCTTCTGCATGGCCTGACGGATCTCGGGGTTAGGATACGGGCAGGTCGGGAAATCGCCGTTAGGCTCCTTCTGCTCGGGAACAACCGTGACATCGGTGATGCCAGCGCGCTCGAGCACCGTCGTGACGGGAATGAGGCCAGTGCCGTTGAGCGGAGTGTAGACGAGCTTAAGCGGAGCGCCAGCGATCTCCTCGGCAGAAAGGTTAGTCACGCCGCGGGCGAGAACGGCGTCGTAATAACGCTCGAGGCACGAGTCATCGATCCATTTGACCAGACCCTGCTCAAGAGCCTCATCGAAGTCCATGGACTTCACGCCGGTAAACGTATCGGTCTCGGCGATAGCCTTAGAAATTGCATCGGCAGCCTCGCTGGTGATCTGGCAGCCGTCGGGGCCATAGGCCTTATAGCCGTTATACGGCGCCGGGTTATGGCTAGCGGTCATGCAAATGCCACCGGAGCACTTAAGGTCGCGGACGGCCCAGGAGAGCGTCGGCACAGGAGAAATCTTGGGATACACGAGGGCAGTCACGCCGTTTGCTGCAAGAATGGCAGCCGTCGTCTTAACGAACAGCTCACCTTTATTGCGGCTATCGCGAGCGATGGCGACCGTCGGATGCTCGAAGGTCGCATTGAGGTAGTCAGCGAATCCCTGGGTCGCACGACCGACCGTATAGATATTCATACGGTTAGTGCCCGCACCGATAGTGCCGCGAAGGCCGGCAGTACCGAAGGCGAGATCCTGGAAGAAAGCGTCGGTGATGGCGTCCTCATCACCCTGCTCCTTCATCGTGTTAAGCTCAGCGAGGAGCTCCTCGTCCTTGACATTGGCAATCCAAGTATCAAGCAGCTCATGAACATCTGCCATGTGAGTCCTTCCGTCACAATCAATAAAACGACCCGTGTAAAACAGGACAAGCGCAGCAGTGCGCTAAAGCAAATATTAGTCCATTGAGAACAGAGAACCGACCACAGAACGGTGAACGTTTATATTCACCGGTGGATGATTGGATTGATTTAATTACATAAGGAGTGTTGCCCGCAAACGCGAAAAAGGGGGAGGCCGCGAGGCCTCCCCCTTCCAAGTTCGATGACGGCTCGGTGCCGTCCACCGGTCAGCGGCGCCCTGGCCTCCCACGGGCTCACCCCGCAGTACTCTCGGCGCGATGGGGCTTAGCTTCCGGGTTCGGAACGGGACCG
>CABUDB010000312.1 GCA_902490245.1 uncultured Collinsella sp. | reverse complement strand
GTGCAGATATTACCGTGATCTATGCCAAGGGTCTGTATAATCGCGACAAGAGCACACACGGCTGCATTCTGCAAATTGACGAAGAAAACAACATTGACCCTCGCGAAGCGCGTGAGCACGAGGGAAAGGTGTGGCCGGGGCGTACAGCAGAGTTACTCGGCAGCGGCCTTAAACTTGTTGTAGTTGATCAGGCAGCCGGCCTTGACGATGGCACGCTCTTCCGCCGTCATATCGGCAACGTAGAGCTCAATCTGCTCGACCGCGCCGTCGGCGCGCACCACGTAGGCGGCGATGTTCTTCAGGTCGCCATCGAGCGCAGTACGAATCCCCGGCACAAAGACGTAGTCGCCCACCTCAAAGTTGGGCTCCGCCTCCATCTGGAAGGGCACCATGCCCCAGTTCATCACGTTGGAGCGATAGCGCTTGGTGGCGTACTCGTGGACGATGTTGGCCAGGCCGCCAATTACGCGCTGGCAGCTCGCGGCCTGCTCGCGGGCGCTGCCGTCGCCAGGCTTCTTGGCGTAAATCATGGAACCGAACTCAGTCGCCTTGGCATCGGCCGCGACACCCGCGCCGGCCAGTGCCTCGAACACACCAGCAAGCTCGGCATCGAGCGCCGTCAGATCGCCCGCGGACTCGCCGGCAACGCGGCGCTTCTCCACGGCGTCGACCTCCTTGGAGCGACCCACGTAGGCCGGGTCGCGGCGGCTGAGCGTAAACTCGGCCAGGCCCAGCGGGTTGGAGCGGAAGGAGCTCGTCTCGCCCGAGGGAATGAGCTCGTCGGTCGTAGTGACCGGGTCCATGATCTTGGAGCACACCTTGAGCAGGATATCGTCGCCGAGGGGTTCCATCGCGGGCCACGGCTTGATGTTGGGGCCTTCGACCAGCTCGTCGGCAGGCTCCGCCTTGCCAAAGCCCCAGTACACGCGCTTTTTATACGGCGCGTCGTCAAAGGTGTACTCACAGGCCTCGTCCCAAGTCTCCTCGGGCAGGTCGGTCGCCGGCGTCAGGACGCCGCCGTTGGCGGCCGTCGCCGCAATAGAACGGGCGTCCATCAGGGCCACGGCACTCAGCTGGCCATTACCCGGCTTGGAACCCTCGCGGTTGGGGAAATTGCGCGTGGTGTGGCGGATGGACAGGCCGTTGTTGGCAGGCGTATCGCCGGCGCCAAAGCACGGGCCGCAGAATGCCGTGCGCACAATCGCGCCGGCCTCCATAAGGTCGTAGATATAGCCGCGGCGTGTAAGCTCGAGTGCCACGGGCTGGCTCGTGGGATAGACCGACAGCGAGAACTCGCCGCAGCCGGTGTTGGCGCCCTTGAGCACGCGGGCAGCCTGGATCACGGAGTCGTAGTTGCCACCCGAGCAGCCGGCGATAACGCCCTGCTGCACGTGCAGCTTGCCGTCGACGATCTTGTCGAGCAGGCTAAAGTGCGTCTTGCCCTCGCCGATCTTGGCGGCCTCGAGCTCGACCTCATGCAGGATGTCCTCGAGGTTCTCGTTGAGCTCGTCGATCTCAAAGCCGTTGGAAGGATGGAACGGCAGCGCGATCATGGGCTTGATGCTCGACAGGTCGACCTCGACGCAGCCGTCGTAGTAGGCGACATCGGCGGGCTTGAGCTCGCGGTAGTCGTCGCCGCGGCCGTGCATGGTCAAAAACGCGTGCGTGTCCTCGTCGGTAGCCCAGATGCTCGACAGGCAGGTGGTCTCGGTGGTCATGACGTCAACGCCGTTGCGGTAATCGGTCGTCATGCTCGCGATGCCGGGGCCCACAAACTCCATGACCTTGTTCTTGACGTAGCCCTTGGCAAAGACGGCGCGAATGATGGCGAGCGCCACGTCGTGCGGGCCGACGCCGGGTCGCGGAGCGCCCGTGAGGTAGATGGCAACGACGCCGGGATAGGCGACGTCGTAGGTGTCGCGCAGCAGCTGCTTTGCCAGCTCGCCACCACCCTCGCCCACGGCCATGGTGCCCAGGGCGCCATAGCGGGTGTGCGAGTCGGAACCCAAGATCATCTTGCCGCAACCGGCGAAGTTCTCACGCATAAAGGAGTGGATGACGGCGATGTGCGGCGGAACGAAGATGCCGCCGTACTTCTTGGCCGCGGAAAGGCCAAAGACGTGGTCGTCCTCGTTAATGGTGCCGCCCACGGCGCACAGCGAGTTGTGGCAGTTGGTGAGCACGT
>CABUDB010000311.1 GCA_902490245.1 uncultured Collinsella sp. | reverse complement strand
ATCCAAAGATGTCGAAAAATGTCGACTTTGGATGCTGGTGTACATGTTTGGGTCGTATGGGTTTGTGCGTTGGGGCCGGCCGACCGCAATAGAACGCTAGAGCAGGTTCTCCTGTACCCATGCGATGATGTCGCTCGATTCGTAGAGCGGCTCTCCGTCGATGAACAGACAGGGAACCTGGCGCTTTCCGCCGATGGTGATGAGCGTCTGTTCGGCATCGGAATCGGTCGAGATATTGCGCTCGGGAATGGTCACATCGTTATCGGCCAAAAAGCGCTTGACTTTTATGCAATACGGGCAGCCGGTCATAACGTACAGCGTGAGCTCATGATTAGTAGCCATGGGTCTCCAATCGGTTGAGGTTTCGATTGAAATACCCAAAGCAGCCGCGGTCTATGCGCGCGTCAACGACGACTCGATTGCCTGAACCAGAAACGCCGTGGCTCCGGTGCCGCAGGGCTTGTCGTAGTAGTCAACAAAGCGCTGATCGGCAAGATTGCCGTGGGCGAGGCCCAGGTACGCTTCATTCTGGGGTTCGCATCCCCAGTTGAGACCAATCCAACGACGATGCATCGCGACGAGCTTGCGAGCCTCGCTTCCGTCCGCATCGCCATCGCCCATGGCAATCGAAAGCTGACCCAGAATGGCGCGTTCAAGTTCCTTCATGTCGTTCCATGTCTGAGGATCCATGTCCAGTAACGTTTCGTTTGCTGCGTCGATTGCTTCGTCTCCATAGCGCGCCCGCGCCTCGGCACCGTAGCGCTCCTCGTTTTCCTGCACGGCGCGCCAGCGTTCCAGTTGCGGCAGGACGGCGCCCATGAGCGAGACGGCTTCGTCGAGCGACATGCCGGTGTTTTGTGCCAGCCGCGGGGCACAATCCTCGATCATTGTCTCCATGGTGGTCTCGTAGGTGTACTCGCCGTGGTCGTAGCACCACTTGCAGTAATGGTCGGTCGCGGTGCCCGCAGCATCGGTGCCGCAGTCGTCGGGCGTGAGTATCATGCCGCAGCTCTGGCAATAATGCTCGGGCATTTCGAGCAGGTGGGACAGGGGCTCGCCGGTTACGGCGGCGATGAGCTTCATCATGTCGATGCCTGGTGTGACCTCGCCGCGCTCCCAACGGCTGACGGCTTGGCGTGTGACGAAGAGCTTGGCGGCGAGCTGCTCTTGGGTAAGGTGATGGGCGCGACGGACAGCGATGAGCTTTTCTGCAAAGGCCATAACGGCTCCTTTCTGCTGGTTGATGGCTTAAGCATACGCGGCGGCAGGCGTCCTTCCAAGCAACCGTTGGTTGCACGACGGGGGACCGCGGCGAAGAATTGCGCACAACGCCCCACGCCTCCATGCCGTACAATGACCGGCATGGAACCTATCGCATACATACATACCGACCTGCCGCAGAAGTTCGGCATCCCACGCAACAGCTTTTTGGCGCCCCATCTGCAGGGACGCATCGTCTTTGAACCGGAATTTGCCTCCAACGCAGCAGTTGATGGTCTGGATTCCTTCTCTCACCTATGGCTGCTCTGGCGCTTCGAAAACGGCACGCCCGGCGGCACGGCTAAGGACATAGTTGCCGATGCCAAGTCGCAGGACAGGTCCGGCACCAACGCAAAATGGTCGAAAACTGTGCGTCCGCCGCGCCTGGGTGGAGCCGAGCGCGTGGGTGTATTTGCCACACGCAGTCCGTTTCGCCCCAATCCCATCGGTCTTACCTGTGTCAAGCTCGATCGTGTCGAGCTCACCGATGATGGCCCGATCATCCATGTGCTGGGGGCCGATCTGCGCGACGGCACGCCCATCTACGACATTAAGCCCTACATTCCGTTTGCGGATTGCCATCCAGATGCGACCGGCGGCTGGATTGAGGATGCTCCGTGGCAAGAGCTCGATATCGAGTTCCCGCAAGCGCTGCAGGATATGATTCCGCCCGCAAAGCTCCCCGGCTTGATAGAGGTCCTTCGCCAAGATCCGCGCCGCGCGGGTAGCAAACACGAGCCAAACCGCGTCTACCATCTGGCTTACGCTGGGCTCGACATATCCTTTACGGTTGATGGAACCAGGTTGACGGTAATCGCCGTCAACGACGCGCGGGACTAGCCGGCCATTCGCCGGCGCCCGCCAAATTCAACGCCAAGATCGGAAGAGCACACGTCTGAACTCCAGTCACCCGTCCCGATATCGTAT
>CABUDB010000310.1 GCA_902490245.1 uncultured Collinsella sp. | reverse complement strand
TAAGGGGGCTTCGTGCTGCGGAATGCATTCAGAGGGAAACCCGTCGGGTCCCTTCGTCCTCGGTCTTCAGGGATTAAAGTTGAGGAGAAGAATGGCGCGCTTCGCGCCTCGCGTCTTATCGATCGGGATTGAGATGCATTTGGCGCTTCTGGCCTTGTGACTGTAGCGGCTGCGGTCCCGTTTGGGATCGCGGCCGTTTTGTTGTGGGTCAAATATGAACGTTGTGTTAATGAGTCGGTAGACGGTGGTGTTTTTCGGTGAGCGGCGTATCCTTCCAACGGTTTATCTAGTGTGTCAGTTGAAAGGAAGAGGGCGCTCATCATTGTTTGAATGTGAACTGCCGTTTGACCACAAGACGTTGCATCTGGAGCTCGAGGACAAGAACTTCGCGGGTGTGATGGAAGGTCATCAAAACGAGTTTAAGACTACGAAATCGCAGGAAGAGCTGGTAGAGGAGTCGCTTGCCAACCCTTATGGCTCGCCTTCGCTCGAGGAGCTTTGCGCTGGCAAAAAGGATATCGTCATCATTAGCTCCGATCATACGCGTCCCGTTCCCTCGCGTGTGACGATGCCTATTCTGCTGCATCACATTCATGCCGCTGCGCCCGAGGCCCGTGTGCGTATTTTGGTTGCTACGGGTATGCACCGTCCGTCGACGCACGAGGAGCTCGTCAATAAGTATGGCGAGGAGATCGTTGCCAACGAGGAAATCGTTATGCACGTCGCGACTGATGACAGCATGATGAAAAAGATCGGCACCCTGCCTTCTGGTGGCGAGTGCATCATCAACAAGATTGCCGCTGATTGCGATCTGCTGCTTGCCGAGGGCTTCATTGAGCCGCACTTCTTTGCCGGTTTCTCTGGCAGCCGTAAGTCCGTCCTGCCCGGCATCGCCAGCTATAAGACCATCATGTACAACCACAACGGTCAGTTTGTGAACGATTCCCACTCGCGTGCCGGCAACCTGTGCCACAACCACGTGAGCGAGGACATGTTCGCCGCCGCCGAGATGGCTCACCTCGCCTTTGTGCTTAACGTGGTGCTTAACGGCAAGCACGAGGTCATCGGCTCTTTTGCCGGCGACATCCACAAGGCGCACGAGGCCGGCTGCGAGTTCGTGAAGAGCCTTGCCGGCGTTGAGCCCGTCGAGTGCGAGATTGCCATCACCACCAATGGTGGCTACCCCCTCGATCAGAACATCTATCAGGCTGTGAAGGGCATGTGCGCTGCCGAGGCCACGCTTCCCGAGGGCGGCGTGATCATCGATGTCGCCGGTTGTGCCGACGGTCACGGTGGCGAGGGCTTCTATCACAACATCGCCGACAACGATCCGGCAGAGTTTGAGCGCGCCTGCATCGATCGTCCCAAGGACGAGACCCTGCCCGACCAGTGGACGAGCCAGATCTTTGCCCGCATCCTGGCGCATCACCCTGTGATTATGGTCACCGACCTGTGCGATCACCAGATGCTCAAGGATATGCACATGGCGCCGGTCAACACTATCGAGGAGGCGCTCAAGCTCGCCTTTGAGATGAAGGGTGCCGATGCCAAGGTTGCCGTCATTCCCGATGGCCTGGGCGTTGTCGTCGCGCAGCACTAGTGCGTGGCCCAAACGAATCGTTTATAACCGACAAGAAAGATAAGGTTTTATGCTTACCAAACTCCTCTGCGAATTCGGCGCGACGGCCCTCATGATCGTCTTTGGCGTGGGCGTGCACTGCGATACCGTGCTCAAGGGCACCAAGTATCAGGGCTCTGGCCATATGTTTGCCATCACCACCTGGTCTTTTGGCATCTCGGTCTGCCTGTTTGTCTTTGGCGGCGCCGTGTGCATGAACCCCGCTATGGTGCTTGCCCAGTGCATCGTCGGTCTGGTGCCGTGGGGCAACTGCATCCCCTTCATGCTTGCCGATATGCTCGGCGGCTTTGTGGGTGCCGTGATCGCTTGGTTTATGTATGCCGATGAGTTCAAGGCTTCCGAGGGTGTCGTCGATCCCATTGCCCAGCGCAACATCTTCTCGACCAACCCCACCACCGAGGGCACGAACTATGCCCGTAACTTCTTCTGCGAGGCTATCTGCACCTTCGTGTTCATCAGCGCCATCCTTGCTGCTGCTAGCCGTGCTGGCGAGAACGTTCTGATGCTCGCAATCTGCGTCGGCCTGATCGTTTGGGCTGTCGGCATGGGC
>CABUDB010000309.1 GCA_902490245.1 uncultured Collinsella sp. | reverse complement strand
TTGGGTCTGTTCGTATCATCGACATGAACACCAACAGAGCCAACCTCCGGGGTTCACCTCGATAATCTCGTCAAAGCGTTCCAGACGTGCAAGCACGTTAATGAGCGCAAAGTGCGATTGCATGGACGAGCGCGCCAGATCGTAAAGATGGCGCACCTCGGGCAGCGCTCGTTCAAAGTCCTCTTGCTCGGCGTAAAAGCTGCAGATCTCGTGCTGGGCAAAGTACAGCGCATCGGGCGCACGAAGGATTCGCACAGAGCGGTCTTCTTCCAACACCGGTAGCACCATGCGCACCAGCTGGTTATCGCAAAACTGCGTTTGAACCGGACCTGTCGCCAAAAGCTCGGCGACGGCGCACTTGGCCTCCAACTCCTCGACAAGACGGGAAAAGCCTTCAAAAGCACCTGTACGGTCGACTTTTGCCTGCTCGCGCAATTCAACAACACGGGCCACGTATGGGTCGTCGTCCTCTTCCATGACCTCCAACTCGTCAGCCGTATCGGCAAGCAGCAGATCGCGCAGCGCCGGCGGCAGCGCGCGATGGTCATCACGCGGACGAGCATGAACCTCCGCAGGCTCAATCGTCGCCGGAGCTGTTGACTCATACGCCTCAAGCACACGCTTGCACGGCATATCGTCCATGTCCATGCTCTCAAGATCCTTGGCGACAGGCACGCAATCGGCCAGATAAGCCGCACGGCCAAAGGAGTACGTTTTAACAACGCGCTCGCCCTGCTCGCCGTCGGGAGCCGCAATCTGAACGTAGCAGCGCGTAATGCAGGCACCTGCGGCAAAGCAAGCCGCCGCCAGCGTGAGTGCCACGCGCGCGTCGTGCTCGGCGGCCCAAATCGCGCGCACGTCCTCGTCCAACTCGCGCCAGACGTCATCCTGGGCATCGTATTCACGTTGTGGCATGGCATCCACAACAGAGCGCCCAAACCGAACGAGCATAATCCCCTCGGCAACGTTTGCCCGATAGGTATAGTCGAGCCGTGTGACCACGTTAAGCGCCTCGACAATACGCGCGAAGCGGGTACGCACGTCCCACTCTCCGCCCGGCTGGCACGCGACCGTGCCAGGTTTTGCCCACGGGTTGTCGTTCGACAGTGTTTCGAGCAGACGCGGAACATCGTTGGTCGTCTTGGCGATAAGCCACAAATCAAAGAGCGCGCAGCCCTCAAGGCTTGGAGACGAGGCCGCAGGGCCTAATCCAGCTCCGATGCGCTCGAGGATGCCGGAGAGGCGGTTGAGACGGCACTCGATGGCAAGCAGCGTGTCAATCTCGTCCTGGTCCAGCAGGCTACGATCAAAATTGAGATAGAACAGCTTTGAGCGGTCGATGCGCGCTAGGCTCATTTCGGTCTTTGCCGCGATGGTGCGCAGGCGGGGCAAGTCAATTTCACTCATAAGGGCAGCGGCATAGCGCTCGATACCGCTCGGATTCTCGGCATGGTCAACGCGGTAAAGCAGCGTCTCGATAGCATCGGGGAGCTGTGCCGTGTTAAAGCCCAAAAACACCTCGACCGGTTCGGTCAACTTTACGAGCTTGATCTTGTCGATAACATTTTGCATACCCTCGTCGAGTCCGCCGGCGTCCGCCGTGCTCGCAATGGCATTTTCGGAGTCAGCGAATATCACGTAGCGCAGGAACATCGATGCCATGAACTCGCCGTAAGGAAGGGAGCGGGCTGAATTCCATGTCTCGTGGTCGGACTGCTCGCGCATGGGGCCTTCGGGAGAGCCGACAGTTTGCGCACACGCGCGCATTGCACCGTTGGCTTCCCTTACCATAATCTCACCAATACTGGAATCCGACTCGTCAAGGACTAGTTCCATGTCGGGATCATTGGGCAGCGGAGCCTCGCTAACGGGGCGGTCCACCTTGTACACCTCACCCGAAACGCTTACGTAGCCCAAAAGCGACACATGACTTTTGCCAACGAATTCGACGACATAACAAGATTCATGCTGATCCTCGCCAAAGAGTTTCCAGACCACGCCATATGAGCGTCCCGCAGGCTGCTCGGGCATCGCCGGAAAGCGCTTTTTGGGATCGAGAAACCTGAGCTTGTATGTCGGACGCTCTGCCACGAAATATCACCCTGATCGGTCGCTTGAAGAAGGAGTGGTCGCGAATAAGTCGCGACATCTACTCGGAATCTTACACGAGTCGACAGGAAATAGTCCGCTTT
>CABUDB010000308.1 GCA_902490245.1 uncultured Collinsella sp. | reverse complement strand
TTGGCCCCGTCGACGAAGACGATGAGCAGGACCTCATCGACACCATTCAGACCGTTGGTGGCGGCGTCGCCGACCCTACGCTCGTCCAGACGTTTGTCCACGGCATTCCTCAGGCAATCCAATGGCTCGAGCAGGATCTGGGTGTTGAACTCCAGCGTCCGCAAAGCGCTGAGAGCGCTCAGCAAAAGCAGTTTATCCCCTGCTTTGACCACAAGACGCGCATGTGGCGCGGCCTCACCCGCAAGCCCCTTGAGGACGCTCTGACGGCCCGGATCGAGTCGCTCGGCATTCGCCTGCTCCCCCGCCATGAGCTTATCGACCTTGTTGAGGACACGAACGGCAGAATCACCGGAACCGTGCTCTACAACCTCACCGAAGATCGAATCGTGCCCTTTGCTGCCAAAGCCACGATCATTGCCGCAGGCGGCACGGGTGGCCTGTTCGAGCGCAGCCTTACGTCGGCTGATGTGCTCAGCTCCTCGCAGGCCATCGCGCTGGCGCACGGCGCAACACTTACTAATATAGAGTTCATGCAGATGATGCCCGGCTTCATCGAGCCCAAGCGAAACCTTGTCTTTAACGAGAAGACCTGGCGCTACGTCACATTTGACCAATCGGTCGATATTGTCGACGACAAGCTGGACGACCTGCTCGAGCAGCGCTCTGGATATGGTCCCTTCACGTCACGCTTGGCCTCCCGCGCTATCGATCTCGTCATCGATCAGGCAGGTGTCGAAGGCCTGGCACTCCACTACGACTTCCCCCGCGAGGATGTCCCAGAGTTTGTGCAAACCTTTGCCACCTGGCTGCAAGACGAGCACGGCATCGCCCCGACTGACGAGATGCGCGTTGCGATGTATGCCCACGCCGCCAACGGCGGTATCAAAATCGACAAGACCGCGTATACGGGCGTTGAGGGCCTCTACGCTTGCGGCGAGGCGACAGGCGGTATGCACGGCGCCGACCGCATCGGCGGCCTGTCAAGCGCCAACGGCATCGTGTTTGGGCGCATCGCGGGCGCATCGGCAGCCCTTGCAGCGCAGAAAGAGCCTGAGACAGCCCTGAAGGTGGATATCGCCCTCCCCCAGTACGGCATTACAACAACAGATGCCGAACGCCTAACACGCGGCCTTAAGCACACGATGAGCACCTATTGCATGATCAACCGCACCGAGACGGGCCTATCCGAGGCACTACACGAGCTTGAGGGCTTGAAGACGGAGGCAACGACCTTGAGCACACAGAAAGCCCAGGACAGCGAGATCGCAGCCCTCGCCCGCCTGCAATCGCAGATTCAACTAGCACAGGAAATGGTCAAAGCCATGCGTAAGCGAACCGAAAGTCTCGGATCGCACTATCGAGCGGATTAAACTGGGCACCTATCTAAAGCAGAACACAACTAATCGATATCTATGGGCCCCTTGAGCTCGAAGTGGCTCGGGGCCCATTCGTGTCCGCACGGCAGCGTATCCTTATTCTAAATACAGAGCTGGCAAAGCCCGCATAAACAATAGACCAGCGAGGAGGAAATATGGACAGTAGAGATATCGAGAAGTGGCGTGTCGAACTTGATAGCTACGCCAATGTGGAAGACGGCGTTGAGTATTGGCTCGCACGCGATTTAATGGAACCCCTAGGATACGTCCAATGGCGCAATTTTGAGACTGCAATTAAGAGGGCAATGGCATCGTGTGAAGTCAACGAAATGCCTGTTGTTTCCTATTTTGTTGAAACCAGCAAAATAGTACCTACAGGAATAGGACAAAAAACAGTCAAAGACTATAAGTTAACGCGCTACGCATGCTATTTAATCGCCCAAAACGGAGACCCAAACAAGCCAGAGATCGCGCTCGCGCAGGCGTACTTCGCCGTGCAGACCCGCCGCCAAGAGCTCATAGAGCAGCGCTTTGCAGAGATTCAGCGCTTGCAGGCGCGCCACTCGCTATCCGATTCAGAGAAACAGCTCTCGGGTATTGCGTTCAAACGCGGCGTGGGCTCCAAAGGATTCGCGATCATCAAGTCGAAGGGCGATGAAGCGTTATTCGGCGGTAGAAGCACGGCGGAAATGAAGCAGCAGCTCGGCGTACCCAAGAGCGCGGCATTGGCGGACAGGTTAGCCGATGTCCTCATCAAAGCAAAGGACCTTACGAACTCGATGACGGACTTCAAAGCCGAGGAACACGACCTGTACGGCCTG
>CABUDB010000307.1 GCA_902490245.1 uncultured Collinsella sp. | reverse complement strand
TGCTTCCAGACTGTTTCGGGGGAGTGGAATGAGCAAAGAGTGTGTCGAGCAGGCCGAAGGCGCAGGGGCTTCGGTGCCGATGACCGATATATCGAACATTGACGTGCCCGAGGGCACCGACGAGCTCAGCCGCAACACCCGTCGCGCATGGCGCGACCGCCTGAACAGCGCTTCGACGCGCAAGATGATCACGGGCGTCTTGGCTACGTTGGTGGGCGGTTCGTTTTGGGGCTTCTCGGGCACCAGCGCGAGCTTTCTGTTCGATACCTACCACGTCGACACCTTGTGGCTTATGAGTGTGCGTCAGATTCTCGCCGGTCTACTCTTTATGGCCGTGGTTGTTACGCGCGACCGCGAGCGCCTGATTAAGCTCTGGACCACACCCGCCGATCGCAAGCAGCTGCTGCTCTTTACCGCCTTTGGTCTGCTGTTCAACCAGTTTTGCTATCTTTCGGCCGTGCGCCTGACGAACGCCGGAACCGCGACGGTGCTCCAGTGCCTGCAGCTCGTTATCATCATGGGCTACGCCTGCGTGACCGATCGCCGCATGCCGCGTACTCGCGAAGTCATCGGCATTGGCCTGGCTCTGGGTGGAACCTTTTTAATCGCCACCGGCGGCGACCCCACCAGCCTGAATATCTCGCCACTTGGCCTGGCAGCAGGTCTTATGTGTGCGGTCAGCGCCACGTGTATGGCGGTGATTCCCGCCAAGATCCTGCCCGAATACGGCAGCCCCATCGTCACGGGCTCGGCAATGCTCACGGCGGGCGTGGTCTCGTGTGTCTTCGTGCAGCCCTGGGCGCATATGCCGGCGCTCGACGCTGCCGGCGTCGAGGCGCTCGCGGTGTTCGTGGTTATCGGCTCATTTTTTGCTTACATGCTCTATATGCAGGGCGTTAAGGACATCGGCTCGGTGCGTGCGAGTCTCATCGGAACTGTGGAGCCGGTTTCGGCGACCATCACCAGCGCTCTCATGTTGGGGACGGTATTTTTGCCGACCGACCTTATCGGCTTTGCCATGATCATCGTGATGATGTTCCTCACGGTGTAGCTGGCACCGCCGCCAAGACAGAAAAGGTGTTGTGCCGCATTTTCGCCAATTGATATCCGTGTCTGGAGTTTAGCTGTCGATGCTCAAAATGCCATAAACTAGTAACGTTATGGACTTTTTCATTGCGACTCAATTGCGAGGATTTCTTTATGGCTGGTAATCACTTTAAGGGCAGCGATAGCGGCCGCCCTGCAGTTCCGCCGCGTCCGAACGGGGATGGTAAGGCCGGCACGCCGGGCGGCGCTGGACAGGGCGGTTCCGGTAAGCGCGTGTCCCCGGGCGAGACGGCGATGTTTACCGCTCTGTACGAGCAGTCACAAAAGGCAAAAAAGACCGGCCGTGCAAGAGGGAATGTCTTTGCGGGCGGTGCAACCTCCACGTCGCAGCCGAGCGGGGCTCCTTCGGCACCTGAGAACAATGCAGGTGCTGCCAACGCCGCGAATGCCGCCGGCAACGTTAATGCCGGCAAGGCCGCCAACAATACTCCCTCTGCCGGTGGCGCGGGGCTTACGGGTAACCTTGGCACGATTTACACAGGCGCCTCCGAGACTGGCACGTTCGCCCGCCTGGATGATAGCGGTGCCGAGTTTGCGGGCTCGGGTTCCAAGGAAGATTATTACGATTTTGGCTTGAACTACGGTAGCGACACTTCGTCGAGTTCGACCTCTGACGGCCTGGTCCGTCATCGCCATCGCAAGGGCGAGCGCAAAAAACGTCACACTGGCGCCATTATTGCCGCTGTAGTCGCGGTGCTTCTCGTTGTGCTTGGCGCAAGCGGCTTTATGCTGCTTAACTCGGCAAAGACCGTAAAGAGCGAAGCGAAGGAGGCTGTCGAGATTGTCGGTGGCCTTAAGGACAAGGTCACGTCGGGCGATTTTTCGACGCTGCCTGACGACGCGAAGAAGATCGATGAGCTCTGCGACAGCATGAAGGCAGAGACCTCGAGCCCGCTGTGGACGGCGGCTTCGTTTATCCCGGTGTATGGCAGCGACATCAACGCGGCCCGCACCATGATTGATGCCCTGTCCGATGTCTCGAGCAATGCGCTGGTTCCCATGGCCGATAACCTTTCCCAGGCCACGCCCGGCAAGCTGTTCCAGGACGGCAAACCGCTTTCCTCACCATAGTACATCCCCATATTGATTTGCGGCAGCTTC
>CABUDB010000306.1 GCA_902490245.1 uncultured Collinsella sp. | reverse complement strand
CGTTGATGAAATTTCAGGCCTGCCAAAGGCAATGGCTGTCCAGATGGCTTTGCGCCTCAAAGTGAGGAGTCAGCGCGCGTGGATCGATATCGATGGGCACGGAGCCCTGCAGTCCTGTAACGGTCTCGTTGCCCAGGGCATCGACATCCACGTATTCGATGGCAAAAGCGCTTCCCGAAGCCTCCACGTTGAGCGCGTTGCTGCTGTCGACAAGGCGGAAATGACCCTCGCCAACGGTCTTACCGTCCTGGAGCGAGGCATCGCTCAGCGAGTCGCCGTACGTCATGCGCATGCGGGCCGGGAGGTAGTACGAAGCTGTCTGCTTGTGCTTCGCATCGTAATTGCGCTGATAGATGCTCCGGGCCAGCGCCGCATCAACAAAGTCGGATGCGATGATGCCAATGTGCTTGAGGTAATCTGACTTTGTATCCTCGGTGCCGCTGGGATTGATGTACGGGCTCTTGTACAGATGCTCGTTGACTACTCGTGCCGAGGTAAAAGGATTGCCTCCGTGCGACAAGCCCGTGCAGCTGGTGTAGTTGATAGACCAGCAACGCTCCTGGACTTGCACCTTGGCCCTGTCATCGTCCACGACGTCCACCTTGTTGCGCGTGCGCCCGGTCGTTTCCTTCAGCGCATTATCGACCCAGCTGAGCTTGTCGGTTCCCGTGAGTTTGTACTTGTCCTGGGCGTATACCTTGGTGCAATAGGGCTCTTTGTCGCCTGTTTCCCCCGCGGCTTCAAAGCCCCGCGCGTCTTGGACGAGACACATAGTGGTGCTGTCGGAGTGAGCCTTGATCTTGTCATCCCATTCGGTAAGGTCGAGGCCCCACGTATGGCCGCTTGCACTGTTGCCGGCGAGCCTAAATCGACGCAGCAGAACGATCTTTCCGCGCACCTCGCCCAGCGTGGGGACGTGGCTCGACGTGTAGAACAGGTTGGGGTTATCGGCCATAACCTTGGCGAAGGCCGTCGTTATGCTTTCGTCGGTAGCCTCATCGTTGCCGCGCGATACGAGCATGATGAGCGCTTCTGACAGGTTTTCGTTCAAAAACGTTTTGAAGTACCCGATGACATCGGAGAGATGCAGATAGTTCCCGTCGTTTTTGAGTAGGTAGAAAATCCTGTGGTCGATACCGGGGTCGTCGCCCTTTCCGAGTCGGATATCAAAATAGCGGATTCCCTCGAGCAACTGCGTGGGAATGTAATCCTGCTGGCATTTTACTTGCGAGGATTGGGGCTCAGTGTCGTTGTCCACGCTGCAGGTGCCCGAATCGTGCGTACCCGGGATGCTCAGCTCGTCGAGGAACTTGTTGTCGTCGACGTATTTCATCCAACATGGCCCATCGACGTAGCTGCTGTACGTGATCCAGTCGAGGCTGCTAACCGTGGCATCGTTCTTTTTCATGTCGTAACCGATAAGTTCGAGCTCCCACGGAATGCTCTTACTCTTATGGCAGATCTTATTGTTGTCCTGGTCTTTGCCGTTCGATTCTATTGCCAAGTACTTAATGTCTTTTTTCTCGGTTTCTTTCTCGACCGTGCGGTCTCGGATGATATAGGTTCCGTTTGATTGACGCTCGAACGCAAAAGCGCGGCTGGGCTTGTTGTCATACTCGCCGCCCCATACGTGGATGACCTTTCCGTCTTTGTCCGAGTCGTCGTCGACCGACCAAATGCTGTAGCCCGTCTTTTTATGCTCTTCGAAATTGAGCAAGGTGCGGATAGCATACCAGTTTGTATCGTCATTCTTGGTCGTTACGTTCTCAAGGATGAGCTTGCTGGACGTGCCGTCGTTAAACAGGTGGCAGACGTTGCCGCGAACGTTGCCGTCTTGGTTGACGCTCGCGGTGCGAAAATAGCCCGCGGGGCGAAGGCGAATGACGAAATTACCGAGGTGCTCCGCCGGTTTGGGCGTGTCGTCTGCAAATGCCGCTCGCAGGGGAATGCCCGGTGCCGCGGTTTCTGGCAGGCTTGCAAGCGGCGACAGCGCCGCAAGACCTAAGCCCAGCGTAAATGCTCGGCGGCTGATGGCATGGTGTTCGGTCATAACTCCTCCATTCGCAGCGTGCTGTTATGCGATAGTTTTGGTCACTATACTGCCCAGATGTTTAAAGATGCTGGTTTAATTGTCTGCGCGGCGCAATAAATCGGTGGGCCTTGATTCTCATCTTCATTGCAACAGCCTCAGGACTCAGCGCAACGCGTTGCGC
>CABUDB010000305.1 GCA_902490245.1 uncultured Collinsella sp. | reverse complement strand
ATGACCAGTCAGCTGCTCATTGGCGCCAAAAGGTGGGAACCCTCAGGTTCCTCTTTAGGGCATTGTGGGAACAACGCCTTGCGAATAATAACACGTACAGCGCATTATCACATTACGTACACGAAAAAGGGACCTTGACCCCCTTGAACACTCGCTTGCATGTATGGTGCTCGAGGCGAGACTCGAAGGGCCTTCGCTTCGCGAAGCCCCGGGCTTCGGGCGCGTGGCGCCCTCGCCACGCTCCGCTACAAACAGGCCACAGGCCTGTTTGCTTAACGCTTCGCGCGCTCACGCGAGTTCGGCACGAAAAAGGGGGCCGCAACCCCCTTGAACGCTCAGTTGCATGTATGGTGCCCGAGGCGAGACTCGAACTCGCACGTTGTTGCCAACGGTGGATTTTGAGTCCACTGCGTCTGCCAATTCCGCCACTCGGGCACGCAATGCGTGAGTTAGTTTATCACAGCTTTCTACCGATTAGTCCGAAAATGGAACTTCGAGCATTTCGATGAGTTCGACCGTGCGGAGCATCTCGCGCCGACGGCATCCGCGACCGTCGACCGAAGCCTCACCCATCTGGTTATCGTAAGGGTCCTCGCGCATGCCGTCGAAAGAGGGCTCAAACTCTGCCTGGAATCGATTGTTGGCCACCATACGCCACGGGTCGAGATTGCCAAAGTAGTGACGGCGGCGCCACTCCTCCCCCATCCTGCGAGCAGAAGATCCAAATGACACGTCGGCGTTGAGCCATCCGGTCTGCGGCGTATAGAACTCTGCCCAGTCGTGCGACCCCACCGAATCGGGCGCAACATACAGGCCGCTCTGCCAACGGGCAGGCACGCCCGCGATACGGCACATGGTGATAAACGTGAGCGCCATAACGCCGCAATCGCCGCGGAGCGAATGCGCGCAGTCATCGGCAATAGATCCCAAAAGCAAGTACGGCGGCTGATAGCGATAGTCGATGTACTGCGTCAGGTAATCATAGATAGCACGGGCGCGATCGAGCGGATCCTCGAGCCCGTCAATGACACGGGCTGTCAGCTGCTGTAGATACGGCGTGAATGCAATGTGCGGACGGTCCTCGGAGGTGTCCACGGGCAGTGGCGCGTCCATGCAAGGATGCACCGGAAGCGCACCCCCATAGACATCACGATAAGCGGCATCAATTTGATAGCGATAGGTCACCGAGAATGAGCGCTCACTCGAAGAAGACCACGAGGCGGTACGCGCCGAAGCATTCGCGGGGGCAACAGCACCCTCCGGCGTCATATCGAGAACCTCGATATGAGACTGTTGACGACAGGCGGCGGCAACGGGTAGCCACGCGCGAACGGTCTCCCCTTCCAGAGCGCCGGGGACAGACACGGACGCTTTAAGCGTAATGACGCGAGCCAATCCGTTTTGTGACTCCATCTCCTTGAGCATCTCGTTGCGCAGTGCTATTCCGTCCGTAGAATCGGGCCGCATGCCGGGAACCTCTTTGGGATATACGCGAAGCGAATCGAGGAAGTTGTCGAGAACGAACAGTTCGCCATCGATAAAGCGCCAGTCAATACGCTTACGATTAATCAGGTCATCAAACTGCTCTTCGGTAAACTCTGGCCACTCCTCGCGAATCATCGCAATAGCCTGGTCGCGCGACACCGAAAAATGAAGCGGCGTCTCGAGCATGCGATACCGCTCGGCACGAACACAAGCAGCCAGCGAAGGCTCGGGGTTCTGCTCCAAAAGGCGATCGCAGGCAGCAACAGCCTGCGTCAAATACCCGGCATCCATAAAACGAAGAATCTCGGGCGGCAGTCCAACATCGAGATGACGAAAGTCATCACAGCAAACATCAGCAGAGCAACCAACTGGACCCTCGTCTATAACCTTCCCATCCGAAGGCAGCACATTAATAACAGCCACACCAAAACTCCAAGTCACTAGAACGCTTGAAGCCCATTGTAGCGAGATAAAAAGAAAGCCCCAACAAGGGAGCCATCAACACCGCTGAACGGTAACCATATAACTAAAATCAGACCAGTAACCCTGTAGCAAGTTAACAAAGGAGGCCCCGTTTCCCCGGAGCTGATTCCGTCGCGCGACTTCTGTCGAAGCCAGGTGAGCGCGAGGGAAACAGCGTAGGGGAAACGGGGCCTCCGGCGGGAAGTTAAACCGCTACTTACGCCTTGTTGACGGAGCCAAACTCCTCCATGAGCTCCTTGGTGCGGGCA
>CABUDB010000304.1 GCA_902490245.1 uncultured Collinsella sp. | reverse complement strand
GCCTTCGGAGGCGTCTTGCCCTTCAGGACCTTATGGTAGTAATCGTAGGTGAGCGGCGTCTCGTCACTCAAGCGCTCGGCATCCTCGACCTCGCCGATAAACAGTAGATGCGTGCCAACATCCACAGTGTCGATCAAATGGCAGCTAAACAGGGCCGCCGCGTGCTCGGGCACATAGGGCATGCCCAGAGCCGTCTCGCGGGTCTCGTATTTAGCAAACTTGTCATAATCGCTGCTGGTGCGGAACCCAAAGTTACCGATGTAGAGCATGTCGGCGGTCTGATCGATCACGGTCAGCGCGAACGCTTTGGCCGAAGCGATGACGCCCGAGGTGACGTTGTCCTTGTTCACGGCAACCGAAATGCGCGGCGGCATGGACGTCACCTGCACCGCAGTGTTGATGACGCAGCCGGCGCGCAGCCCGTCTGCCGCGGCGCTCACCACGTACAGACCGCTCGGCATGGTAAAGAACGCAGTTTTGTCCATAACAATCACTCCCCTAACGCGGGTTGGAACCTCATGGATGTATGTACCCACAAAAAAGGCGGCGCCCACAACGGACACCACCTTTGAGACATATGTGTCAAAACAGTATAAGCAAGATGAGACGCCCGCAGTTGCGGTGAAATAAGGACTGAATAGCCCCTCAAACAGGCAAAACAGTCCGTATTCCACCGCAACTTATACAGAACGCCTAGCGATTGCGCTCTTTGAGGGCGCGGTCGATCTCGCGTTGGACATCACGCTTGGCCATGTCCTCGCGCTTGTCGTAGAGCTTCTTGCCGCGACCCAGACCCAGCAGCAGCTTTACGCGGCCGTCGGTATTAAAGTAGAGCTCCAACGGAACCAGCGCATAACCACGGTTGCGAAGTTTGCCGTCAAGAAAGTCGATCTCCTTGCGGTGCAGCAGCAGACGACGCCGACGGTCGGGATCGCGATTCCACACGCCACCATGGCTATAAGGGTGGATATGCAGGCCGACGAGCCAGCACTCCCCGCCGCGGATCAGCGCGAAGGTATCGGTGATCTGGCAGGCGCGCTCGCGAATCGACTTGACCTCGGTGCCGCTCAGTTCAATGCCACACTCAAACGTCTCATCGATAAAGTACTCGTGATGCGCCGAGCGATTCTTGGAAATGAGCTTGCGCTCGCGCTTACTGGGCATCGCCGGCCTCCTTGGCTCCATCGGCGTTTGAGCCCGCAGCCTCGCGCTTTGCCTTGCGCTCGGCATTGAGCTCGGCGTCGCTCTCGCGCACCAGTTTGATAATCGCCGCGCAGGCCTCCTCGCCCACAAGGTCGCGAGCACGCACTGTCAGGCGCGTCGCCTCCTGCTTGTCGCCGTCGCTTGCAGCATCGGTCGCGCACATAATCAGGCAGATGGCAATCTCGGCCGAAGGTGAGGTCGGAACGCCCTGCAACGCCAGCTCACCCATCACGTGCTCGTCGCTCTCCTCGGCGGCATCCGGATAGGTAGTATGGATCTTGTTGAGCAGGCGCGTCGTATGCGTATCGTTGGGCGCCAGGCGCAGCGCCAGACGCGCGCAGCCCACGGCAGCCGAAATGTTCTCGGTCTCGGGCTCCAAGAAGTACTGACCCAGATTGGCGTAAGCGCGGGCGGCGCACTTGCCATCGCTCGCGCGCTCTAGCACCGAAAACGAAAGCGAAGCCCACTCCTGCTTGTCCTCGAGAGCGCGGAACAGCTCGGCCAAATCCAAACGATAGTTGCAGTTCATGGGGTCCCAACGCACAGCCTGCATCAAGGCATTACGAGCGCTCACATAATCCTGCTGGCGAATGTAGGCAAACGCCATGTCAGAGTACAGGCGGTCAAACGGCACCTCAACCTGCACGAGCTCGCGCGGATCCTTCTCCACGCGGCGATAGGCCAAGCGCTCAAACTTGCTGTCGAAGCTAAAATACTGGCGCTTCTCCTCCGTCTTGCATTCAGCGTCGATATACTCCTCGGCGAGCTCCACCAGGCGCTCCAGCAGCGGCGTCGCCGTAGCCAGGTCGCCCTGCGCCAGATAGTTCTCGGCATACGTGATGTCTTGCAAGCTGATGGGCAGGTCCATGACAACTCCTCGGTCCGGGCGGCAGACTCAACGCGCGCCTTAAACATCGGTCAATACACAAAACCCGGGTCTCTTACGAGGCCCGGGCATTCATTTGTGGGTAGCCCGTACCAGATTCGAACTGGTGATCTCCGCCTTGAGAGGGCGGCGTCCT
>CABUDB010000303.1 GCA_902490245.1 uncultured Collinsella sp. | reverse complement strand
AGCAAGGTTCGATGCTGTGAGCATCGTGTAGCTGTCGGGGACGGTCAGCGATAGGGCCTTTCAGCCCCCTCATTCCGGGCGGTCGCTTGCTTTTGAATATTGTCATAAGATGGTATCATTTATCTTAATGATTGCATATTGTAAGCGAGGTGCCCCACCGTGAAACGCTCCACCTATATCGGCCTACTCGTCTTAGCGTTTGCGATTACCGCAGTCGGCGTGGGCATTATCTATCTCGCATTTCTCCCCGCCTCTGCAACGCAGGCGGTGATTGAGACCGTAAGCTATCCCATCGAAATCCTCACCGATATCGTCAAACCCGATTCGATCACCGTCGATTTTGACGGTACGCCCGCAGCGCTTGGGGTCAGCAACTATCCCCGTATCGAACTTGGGGCCAAGCGCTATACCAAAGATGAGCAGCTTATCGGTAAGGCAGCCAAGCTGCTCAAAGGCAAGACGTTTAAGCGGTGGTACGGCGCCGTAATATATCGAGCCAAGAACAGCCAAATGAATGGCGGGTATTATTCGACCCTTGAACTCGATGCGGCAAACGGGAGCAGACTGTGCAACGTCTCATACGACCCCGGCTATGTGGACAATGAAGGGCCGGGGGTCTATATCTCGGATGGCGACGTAATCTACGTCATGGAGGGCGACCAGACGGCAGTCGTCAGTTTTATGGATCAGTGTACCGAAGATGCCTACGAACAAACCTGCGAGCCAGATCCGCAGACAGCGCGCGACAGTGGCTCGGCACGCACTTGGCTATTTGACGATGAAATAACCTGGACCCCATCGAAATAGGGTGTCACCGGGCACCTTTGTGATGGTTTTCGACTCCAACGCTCCATTGTCTCGATTTGTAACAGCTAGCGGCCCTTTTCGGTCCCAAGTGTTACAGATTTAGATGAAGCGATCGACGGCGCCCGTTTGTCTCAATCTGTAACATCTAGTCAGCAAATAGAGCTCTATCTGTTACAAATCGAGACGAACAGAAAACACCCGGATCAAAAATCTAAATCTGTAACACCAGGCCCACTTTTAGCGGCCAAGATGTTACAGATCGAGACAGACCGAAAACCACCACAAAGAGGACAGGCACCTTTGTGGTGGTCGCGGTCTCTACTCCTTCGCCGAACCCGTACTTCCCGATTCGACGGTCCAGGGCATCTCATCCTCGAACAGCCATGTACGGGCAGACCCACTATCGCGTGCAGTCTGCGGGTCAGGCAAGCAGGTCTGTTTATAGGCATCTTGGATACACTGACCCATAAAATCGTTGAGCTCGGTCTGGTCGCCCTCCATGACATAGGCGACATCACCGTCCATGATGTAGATGCCCGGACCCTTATTGCCCTCGTAGCCCGGATCGTACGAGACATCACATAACTTTGCGCCGTTTGCAGTGTCCAGCTCGATGGAAGAGCGGCATCCGCCAACCATGTCGTTCGCTTTTGCCCGATAGGACGCATATCCGTACCAACGCTTAAATGTTTTGCCCTTGAGTAGCTCGGACGCCCTATCGATCAGGCTTGTATCCGTGGTATAGCGCATGGCCCCAAGCTGAATACGCGGATAATTGCTAATACCCAGCACAGCCGGCTGCTCATCAAAATCAACGGCAATGGTCTCGGGCTTGTCGTCGCCGGTCAGAAGTTCGACAGATTGAGTCACAGGCTTGACCACCGGCTCCGTCACCGCAGCAGGTAGAAATGCCATGCCGACAACGCCCGCGCCAACCACGGTAATCGCAAGCGCCAAAACAATCAATCCAATACGGGCAGGACTTCTCACAGCAAAGCACCTCGCAACGCAAACCTTCGCTACCTGCACTAATGATATCGCCAGCCAGCACTATTACCAAAAGAAGCCGCGCGCTCCTCACCACCACAAAGGGGACAGGCACCTTTGTGGTGGTTTTCGACGCTAACGGTCGACCATCTCGCGCCATGAGATTAAACTTGAATTGTTCTCTGAACATATCCATTTCTGCCTATCCTCAACAGATCTTTGTCTCGAGGAGCGCATATGAAGCCGTCTCATTCCACCGGTCGCAACGTCATCGCCATTCTCGCCATACCCATCGTGATGCTCTTCCTTATCGTCGCCACGCCCTTTTCCCTTGGCATCGCCTCGCCCTTCGATTTATGCGGAATGGTCGACGCCGGCTCGCGTGCCACCTCGCTCTCCTTTATCTGTCGCGGCGTGTTCTACGATTTCCTGTCGGCCAAAAGTTTGGCTGCTTCCTTTTCATCACAAGAAATCAAAAGA
>CABUDB010000302.1 GCA_902490245.1 uncultured Collinsella sp. | reverse complement strand
CCGGCTCGCCGCTGTGCTACCATCTGGACGAGTGCGGTATGCAGAAATCCGCCACTTCTTCTTGAGCATGAGATAGACGATTCCAAACAGCCCCATCGTGACAAAGCCCGGGAAGATTCCGTTGAGCAGCTCGGCGAGCGTCTGAGCGCCATCGCCCGCGCCGACCATGAGCGGAATGTCCACGGTGACCATCTCCATGGTCATAGCACCGATCACCATGGCGCCCATGATAGAGGCCATCTTGACGATCGTGTCCATAATGCCCGATTCCTGGACCTTGCTGATCATGTCCGAACCAAAGCGATATCCCACAAACGTCAGCAGGTAACGGATAATGTAGTGAGGGACGTTGAACACGAGCAGGAACAAAATCGGGCCAAGAATAGAGCCCTGCAGCGCCAGCGACGTGCCGACACCCGTTGCCAAAATTCGCAGCGTGCCCCAGTAGAAGGCATCGCCCACGCCGGACAGCGGTCCCATCAAAGCAAGCTTGACATTAGAGATCGCGCTCGTGTCAAAGCTATCGTCAGTAGCGTTGACCTCTTCCATTGCGGCAGCAATGGACATGGGGAGCGTCGAGATGTACGGCGTGACGTTATAGAGCTCCATATGGCGCTTGAGTGCGGCCTTAAAGTCTGCATCCTGCGGATACAGCTTGCGAAGGATCGGCATAAGGGCCCACATAAAGCCGATATGGCCCATACGCTCGTAGTTCCAGGAATGCTCATAGGGAATCGAGCGCCAGAACAGCTTCTTAAGGTCTGCGCGGGAAATCAGCCCGTCATAAGAAGACTCAAACTTAAAACTCATCGAACCCACTCCCAATCGCAGGATCCTCGGTTGCCACTGCGGGCTGCTCCGCCTTTTTCTTCTCGCCCAAAACCGTCATCGCGACGACGATGATCGCGGCAAAGATCGCCACGCCCGTCGTGCTAATGCCAAAGTAGGCGACGAGGAAGAAGCCAGCGAAGAAGAACGGAGCCACCGTTTTGTTCATAATCATCTGCGCCAGCATCGCAAAGCCGAGTGCGGGCAAGAAGGCGGCGGCGACATCCATGCCGGTCTGAACGAAATCGGGGATGATGTTGAGCAGGCTGGCGACGGCATCGGCGCCAAAGAAGAATGCCAGGGGAATAATCAGCAGGCCGCACCAGCTCTGCGCATAACCCGCGATAAGCATGTTGCGCGTGATGGCCTTGGTGTCTCCGTCCTCGACGTTTTTGTCGATACGGTGCACCAACAGCAGCATCACCGGCTGGCCCAGGGCGGTATCGAGCGCCAGAACGATCGTTGCGATGGGAATGCCCAAGGTCAGGGCCGCCGAAGCGTCCGCACCGGCCTGCATGGCAAGCGATACGCCCAGGATAGTGCCGGAAATCGTATCGGGCGGGTTATACGCACCGACCGAGATGGCGCCGACCATGGCAAGCTCCATCGTGGCGCCCATGATCGTGCCGGTCACCATGTCGCCCATGACAAGGCCAACCAGAGGTCCGAGCACAATCGGGCGCTGGAGGTAGCTCGTGCCCGTCAGCCACTCGGAATAACCCAAAAGGGCAATAAGGAAAATCAGGATTGTCTTGATAACCATGATGGCCCCTAACCGATGACCTTCGCGGCGTCAGTCTTCGCATCTGCCGGAATCATCTGAATGAACAGCTCGTAGCCGTCGCCGAGCAGCTCCTTCACGTAGGCCTCGTTCTCGGGCGTAAGGAACACGCTCGTCGAGACCTGGCGGGCATCCTCGCTAAAGGCAACATTGCCGAGGTTGATCTTCTTGACGCCCATCGCCTTGGCGACGGCACCGGCCTGCTGGATCGTCTCGCAAACCACGAAGAGCTTGTACTTATCGGTCACACCGCTCTGGAGCGCCTTGACGGCATCCTCGGTGTTTTTGACGACGACCTTGCAGCCCTCCGGCTTTGCAAGAGACAGGGCCTGCAGACGAAGCTTGTCATTGAGGACTGTGTCGCTCACCAACAGGATGCAGTCGGCACCCAGAGCCGAGGTCCAACTAACGGCAACCTGGCCGTGCAGCAGTCGATAATCTACACGAATCATCTGAATCATGATGTGCTCCTAACGATTAAAACTCATCGAGTTCGGCCTGCCCCAGCAGGTCGTTGACGTACTTGACCTTGGTGTCGTCCGCCTCGACGATCTGGCGAATGGCCTCATCGATCGGGGTGGAGTCGGGCACGAACAGCAGCTGAATAAGGAGTGGCAGGTTCATATTGGTCACCAGGTGCGTGTTGGGGCGCGTCTGGACGATCTTGG
>CABUDB010000301.1 GCA_902490245.1 uncultured Collinsella sp. | reverse complement strand
AATTAGCTAAGGAGACCCCATGGCATCGAAGAACCTTTTGCCCGTCGTCGCACTCTGCGGCGCGCTCGCAACCGGAACGCCTGTCGCCGCTTGGGCGACTCCCGTCATGGCAGACTCCTTACCAGCAGCCCTAAGTTCCGCCCCAAATCCGTCGAGCGCCATTGCGTGCAAGCGTTTTTCGATCGCACAGGCCGCGATCTCACCCTCGGGATGCATTCGTCGTAATACGGACGGCTCGATAGTCGTGGATATCAAGCGTTCGAACAAGGCAAACGGCTCCCAGGCGGGGTGCGCCGTCTGCACGTGGCGCTCGGTTGTGCTCGATGCGGATGGCGATCCATGCAATTTAGAGATGCGCATCGACATCGCTTCGGTCGATGACTCGGCGAACGGAGCGAAGGTCGTCTTCGACGATGCGTTTTTCGAGAAAGGAGGCGGTATATGTCTGGGCTGCGCCGCCGCGAATGCAGACGACACGCAGCCCACCCTCTCATTCACGGCATCGTTGCAGCTGACCAAAGCCGGCACCGATGCCGTCGCGGCGGGAGAAGCGTCCCTGCTGTTCTACGCCGTCAGCACCAAAGACACAGACGCTCATTTCGAGAAGTCAGACGGATCGCTCAGCCTTACACGAGGGATAGAGGCAGGCCCTATTGAAATCGATGCCCACGCGCAAAGCAGGCAACACATTCTTGCCGACCCGGCGCTTCTCGAAATGGAGTGGAACGGATCCGGAGCCATCGGAATTCTCCCCTCCGCGCTTGACGCCAAGACGCTCCCCTCAAACGACGAACCCATCAACGCAACCACACAAGAAGAGAGCGCGGACAAAGAAGCAGGTGCGGGCGACACGCCGTCGCCGACAAACAGCGTCCCAGCTTCTTTCGAAGCACCGAATGAGCCCGCTACCGATCCAAACGATCCCGAGCTCGCGGACAGTCTGGGGCTTGCTGATCCTCAAGAAATCGATGAAGGTAACTGCTGCGTGCTTGCCGCGCTCGACCACACGGAGGTCATCGACGCTGCGAACATCGAAGTTGCCGCCGCCAATCAGCCCGTCCGCAAGTCGGCCATCATCGCATTTCCCGAGTCCATCGAAGTCGTCTTTTTGCCATCGGGCGAGGTCGTGGCCCCAACACTGCTCACCCTGTTGGGCGCCAAGAATACTCGAAACGAAATTAAAAAGGTCACGGTTGTCGACCCTGCAACCACCGCTAAACTGCGTCTATACGCCGTTGCCCCAGACGGAGGCAAAACCTTGGAATTCGATGGTGACACACTCCTAGCCTGGCGACGTCTGGACATTATGCAAGACGTCTCGTATCAGATCGAACTCGAAGGGTTTGATCGCGCCCGCGATGCCAATATCATCGCCGCGGCTATTGAATCCCCACAGCGGCTTATGACACTGCGCTTTGACTACTATCCCTATGTCCCGACAACCACCTGAGGCTTAAATGCTGCGCATCATTCCTAACACCACTTATATAACGTATTAGATGAGTCGCGATGTGCCTCGCATTTCGTTCTGCTACGATTGCCACGTTGGCATCAATACAGGAGGGCTCATGCCGGGCTTGGGAACAGTCATCAACGTTGTGCTTTTAGTTGCGGGCGGTCTTTTGGGATTAGCGGGCGGCCGCTTCATTACACCGCGCATCCAAGACACGCTCATGAAAGCATCGGGGCTGTGCGTCCTGTTTATCGGCCTGGGCGGCACCATGCAAAAGATGCTCGTCATCGATGGAAAGGCGCTGTCGACCACCGGTACCACCATGCTCATCGTCTCGTTTGCGCTCGGTTCGCTCATCGGCGAGGCCGTCAACTTGGAAGCCACCATTGAAAACCTTGGCGAATGGCTCAAGCGCAAGACTGGCAGTGAGGGCGATAACGAGTTCACCAACGCTTTTGTCTCGACTTCACTCACCGTGTGCATCGGCGCCATGGCCATTGTGGGATCGATCCAGGACGGCCTGCTCGGCGACTGGTCAACGCTTGCCCTCAAGGGCGCACTGGACTGCATCATCGTCTGCACCATGACGGCCTCGCTTGGCCGCGGCTGCATCTTCTCCGCCCTGCCCGTTGCCGTATTCCAGGGAACGATTACGCTGTTTGCCGGCGCGCTCTCCCCCATCATAACTGCCGCCGCCCTCGACAGCTTATCGCTCGTGGGCTCTATGCTCATCTTCTGCGTCGGCGTCAACCTCATCCGTCCTCAGACCTTCCCAATCCGCTGGCGCAAATTTTGTCTGTAGCCATGCTTTTCGAATACTTCGACCT
>CABUDB010000300.1 GCA_902490245.1 uncultured Collinsella sp. | reverse complement strand
CAGGTCTGGGGTGATGAAAGACTGTACCGCGCCGGATACCAGAAACAGTGCGCCAGCTTCGACGCGACACTCGTACGCTCTAAAATCATGGGGCCAAACCCCCTCAAGCTCTGCGAGGAGTTGCTTTGCGATGCAAGCATCCCCCGCGGGTCCCGCGTCTGCGACCTTGGGTCGGGCACCGGTATCACCAGCGCTCTACTCGCCCGCGAATACGGGTTGGACACGTATGCCGTTGATCTGTGGAGCGACCCCGTTGAGAACCGCGCGTTCTTTGATTCACTCGGTATCTCGCGCAATGTGATTCACCCTGTTAAGGCGGACGTCTCACAGGGACTGCCGTTTGAGCACGACTATTTTGATGCGGTCGTGAGTATCGACTCGTACAACTACTACGGCCGCGACCCGCATTATCTGGGCAAGCGCCTGCTCCCCTACGTAAAGCAAGGCGGCATGCTTTACCTGAGCATCCCGGGCATGGTCCAAGATTGCCACGACAATCTGCCCGATTGTCTGCTCAAATCCTGGACGCCTGAGCAGCTCGATTATATGCACGACATATCCTGGTGGCGTGCCATGATTGAGCCGACCGCTGGCATTGAGATCATCTCGATGCGCCCCATGCTCTGCACGGCAGAAGTGTGGTCGGATTGGCTCGCTTGCGACAACGAGTACGCAGCGGGCGACCGCCCTGCCGTTGAAGCGGGCGCGCTCGAATATCTCAACACCATCGCCATTGTGCTGAGGAAGCTCTAAACAGCAACGCGCGAGGCCGTAAACAAACGGCCTCGCGCGGCTTCTTTCTTAATGAGTTTTGAAGCAGACAGACAGCTGTTACATCCTTACGCCGGGCTTGGGATGCTTGTCTTGACCGTGCGCTACCGTGCTACTTGCGCAGCGGCTTGGGCAGCGGAATGCCTGCCGCAATGACGGCGGCGATGATCATGCAGACGATGCCCTTGAGCGGGAAGCACATGAGCAGCAGGCCCACGACCATGACGGGCTGGCGCATGACGGCGCCCATCGTCGAGGCGGTACAGACGGCGACGCAAAAGACCGGATCGGCGCCGGTGAGGATGGCGAAGCCGTAGCCCAGGCTCACGCCCGAAAAGATAACCGGGAAGAAGTGACCGCCGCGCCAGCCCAGGTTGATGAGGGCGGGCGTCAGCATGGCCTTGACCAGACCGGTCGCGATAAGCACGCCGGCGGGAATGGTCAGGTAGGTTTCCATGAGCACGTCGGCCTGGGTCTCGCCGGCAAACATGGTGTAGGGCAGGACCGTGCCGCAGATGGCGAGCGCCAGACCAGCCAGCATTGCCTTAACGACAGGACGCTCTCCTATGGCCCGGGCAAACGCTTCGCTCGCGTGCTCAGAGACAAAGTACAGCCAGCCGCAGATTGTTCCGATCAGCGACAGAGGAATGAGCCAGGTAAGCTCCAGGTTGCCCACCTCGGCGGCCTCGAACCTCGGCATACCCATGCCGCCGCCCACAAGCTGGCCAAGCAGCAGGTAGGTGCCCAAACCGCCAGCGATCGCGATACCGTAGACCACGGTCTTTTGCGCCTTGGGAAGCTTGATGGTGATCTCGTCGGACGCGGACTCATCGTCATTGGCATCCTGACCGTCAGCACTTCCGGCGAGCGGCGCCACAAAGCCAAAGACGGGCGCGGTAAAGAGCGCCGTCAGCGCGGCCTGGGTGCCCAACAGCGTGAGCTCCCTAAACTCGGCGCCAAAGCGGCGCATGCGGTCGCCGACCCAGCTGCACAGGCCCGCGATGACGCCAGTCAGGCCGGCCTCCGGTCCAATGCTTCCGCCAAACAGCAGCGGCAGCAACGCCGCAAGCGAAAGCTTGCCCAGGTTGTCGTACGGGTAGCGGCCGTCGCGCTTTACCTTGGCCATCACCTGGTTGAGGTCATCAGTCTTGGTGCCCGTCATCTTTTCGTACAGACCGATTAGCAGACCGCCCAGCAGGCAGACGAAAAACGGGTAGGGCAGAAAACCGAACGGGCCGCTCGCGAGCTCGGGCGAAGCGACACCCAGCATATGCGGGATCTCGGTCCATAGATAGTCGATGCCATGCTCCATCGCAAAGAAGAACAGCCAGACCGCGGCGCCCGCAAACGCACCGGTCACAGCAACGCTAGCTAAAAACAGCGCACGGTTTTTGGGTTTGGCAAGGTTACCCATCGGGTCCTCCCGTTGGGCAAAAGCGACAAAGATAACTTGTATTGTAAGACGGGCGGAGCGCGGGCGGGCCAAGCATCTACTCCGCGAACTGAGCCATGGGGCTGCG
>CABUDB010000299.1 GCA_902490245.1 uncultured Collinsella sp. | reverse complement strand
GGGCGTCTCGCGTGAGACGCCCGCAGCGTCAAAGGGGTGCTTGCTTAGTAAGGATAGTTCTTGATCTGGTCGATCAGGTCGGCACCATAGGTGTCGGAGAACTGGTCGTACACGCTCGCCGTGGCATCGCGCCAGGCCTGCTTGTCGGGGTTCTCGTTGATGATCATGCCCTGCTCTTCGAGGTACTTGATCTGCTCAGCCTGAGAGCTGCGGATCGCGTCCTTCTCCACGATGCCGGCGTCCTTGGCCGCCTGCATGACGATCTCCTGATCCTCAGCGGTGAGCTTTTCCCAAACGTCGCCGTTGATCATCAGCGCCATGACGGTGTAGATGTGGCCGTCGAGCACCATGTACTTCTGGACTTCGAAGAAGTTATCGGCCACGAACGCGAACACGGGGCCCTCCTGACCGTCAACGGTCTTGTTGGAGCAGGCGAGGTAGAGCTCGTTGTAGCTCAGCGTGGAGGTGGAGGCGCCGAGAGCCGCCGCGGTAGCCGCCTAGATCGGGTTATCAGGAATACGGATAAGCATACCCTTCATATCCTCGGGGCCGTTGATCTCGTGGAGGTTAGTGGAGTAGTTGCGGAAACCGGAATCCCAATAATCGAGAATCATAACGTGCTGGCTGTCCCAGATTTTGTCACGGAAGAGCTGGCCAGGCTCGCCGCTGAATACTGCGTCGACGTGGTCATTGTTCTCAAAGAGATAGGGCAGGGAGAACACATTGAAGGTGGATTCGAGCTTTGCGACAGAGCTGGAGCCGAGCAGGCCGGAGTCGACCGTGCCCATCGTCAGGCCCTCGGCCATCTCGCCCTCGGAGCCGAGCGCGCCGTCGGTAAAGATGTCGATCTGAACAGCGCCCTTGGTGTTCTCTTCCACCAGACGCTCAAACTCGGCAAGACCGGTATAGAAGAAAGAGTTCTTGTTGTGGCCCGTGCCGACCTTGATCGTCACGTAGGTGTCGCGGGTGCCGTCCTCATTGACGGTGTTGGACTGGTCGCCGTTGGGGGTGGCTTCCTTCGCGCCGCACGCTGCAAGAGACAGTACCATAACGGCGGAAAGCAGGATGCTCAGGAACTTTTTCATGGTAGTAACTCCTTTTTTAATCTTTTTATAGTGGACGGATCGAAAGGGGAGTGCTTACTTTTTGATGTTCAGTGCGGCGTCGACGATATCGGTCGTGTCGATGCCCATGCACTTGCGCAGATAGGCGCGGTCGCCGACCTCACCGAAGCGGTCCTGAATGCCGAGACGGTGCATCTTGCAGGGGCACTGCTCAGCGAGCACCTCGGCGACGGCGCTGCCGAGGCCGCCGATGACGGAGTGGTTCTCGACCGTGATGATCGCGCCGGTCTCCTTGGCCGCGCGGACAACGGTGTCCGCGTCGATGGGCTTGATGGTGTGCATGTTGATAACGCGCGCCTGCACGCCCTGATTGGCCAGGACCTCCGCGGCCTCAAGGCACTGCGTGAGCATCACGCCGGAGGAGATGATCGTCACGTCCTTACCCTCACGCAGGGTGTCGGCCTTGCCGAGCACGAACTTGTAGTCCACGCCGTAATACGGCTCGATGCCGGCGCGGTCATAGCGCAGGTAGACGGGGCCCTCCAGCTTGATGAGCTCGGGCAGCATCTGGCGAAGCTGCACGCCGTCGAACGGCTCCACGATCGTCATGTTGGCGACGGGGCGGAACACGCCGATGTCCTCATAGCCCTGATGCGTGCCGCCGTTGACCTCGGCCTGAATGCCGGGGGAGACGCCAACGAGCACGGCGTTGAGCTTGCTGTACGCAAGGGAGATCGTCACCTGATCGACGACGCGGCGGCTCATGAACGGGCCAAAGGACTGGGTGAACGGCTTTTTGCCGCTCACGGCAAGTCCGGCTGCCACGCCGACCATGTTGGCCTCGGCGATGCCGACGTCAAAGCTGCGCTCGGGGAATGCCTTGTCGAAATCCTGTGTCGCCGTATACTTGCGGGAGTCGGAATTGACCAGACAGATCCGGTCATCAGCGCTGGCCATCTCGATCAGAGTTTCGCAAAACACTTTCTTCAAATCTTCTTTTGCCATACCTTTTTCTGACCTCCCTTACTCTTTGTCAATGTCGTTGAGCGCTTCGGCGAGATCGTCGGCGCTCACGGAGAGCGAATGGCTCATCGTCGTGCCCTCAATCCGCTTCCAGCCCTTGCCCTTGACCGTGTGCATCACGATCATGTTGGGCTTGTCCGTGCACGTCTTTGCGGCTTCGACGGCATCGTAGATTGCCTGCACGTCGTGGCCGTTGACCTCCTGCAC
>CABUDB010000298.1 GCA_902490245.1 uncultured Collinsella sp. | reverse complement strand
GACGAGAAACCCGACGTGGTTCTGGTTCACGGCGACACCACGACCAGCTTTGCGGCGGCCCTCGCGTGCTTCTACCTTCAGATCCCCGTGGGCCACGTCGAGGCAGGGCTGCGCACGCACGACATCTACAGTCCCTGGCCGGAGGAGTTCAACCGCCAGGCGGTCGACATCGTGAGCGAGTACTACTTCGCCCCCACGGAGGCGAGCAAGCAGAACCTGCTCGACGAGGGCAAGCCTGAGTCCAGGATCTGGGTCACCGGCAACACCGGCATCGACGCCCTGCGCACCACCGTTCGCGATGGCTATACCCACCCCGAGCTCGAGTGGGCGGATGGCTCGCGCCTCATCCTCATCACGGCGCACCGCCGCGAGAACCTGGGAGAGCCAATGCACCGCATGTTCCGCGCCATCCGCCGCGTTATGGAGGAGCATCCCGACACCAAGGCGATCTACCCCATCCACATGAACCCGCTCGTCCGCAAGGCGGCGCACGAGGAGTTGGACGGCTTCGACCGTCTGCACATCATCGACCCGCTCGAGGTGCTCGACTTCCACAACTTCATGGCGGCGAGCCACCTCATCCTCACCGACTCTGGCGGCATCCAGGAGGAGGCGCCTAGCCTGGGCAAGCCGGTGCTCGTGATGCGCGACACAACTGAGCGCCCCGAGGGCGTGGCCGCCGGCACGCTGAAGCTCGTCGGCACCGAGGAGGACGTCATCTACCGTGAGTTCAGTTGCCTTCTCTCCGATCAGGCTGAGTACGAGGCTATGAGCCGCGCCTCGAACCCCTATGGTGACGGGCATGCGAGCGAGCGGATCGCGGACATACTGGCGGACGGTGAATACCGTGGGTAAGATACGCGTGCTTCTCCTAGTGAACCGTTGGTACCCGGACGGTGGCGTTGAGAACTTTCTCGAGCAGCTGGTGTCTGAGACCTCGGGTTCAATCGACTACGCGATAATGTCTCTCACCACCCGCGTCGACTCCGATGCTGCCTGCATCAGGATCGGGCCGGTTCTGAGTTCCGAACGCGTGCAGGACATGTTCGCTCAAAGCTCCTCTATAGCTTCGGTCATGCGGGAGGGTCATTACGACGTCGTGCACATCCAAGCAAGCAACGGCAGTGCCTTCTTCCTTGCTGACATTGCAAAGAAAGCGGGGATCCCCCGTCGCATAATCCACTCGCACAACGCGGGGGCCGAGATTTCTGGTAACCCGTTGAAGAGGGCCGTGGGCGCAGCCTGTGCGTCGCTCTTTTCAGACGCGCCGACCGATTTGTGGGCCTGCTCGGCGAACGCTGGCGAATATCTATTTGGCAAACAACCGTTTAACGTCTACTTTAATGGTATTGATCTCGTTAGGTTCGCCTTCTCTGAGCAGAAGCGCGCAAACATACGCGGCGAGCTCGGCGTGGCTGACGGCGAGTTCCTGCTTGGTAGCATCGGCCGCATAGCCCTGCAGAAGAATCCGCTTTACCAGCTTCAGGTGTTCTCCGAGCTGCGCAAGCTCGTTCCCGGGGCTCGCTTCTGCATGGTTGGCAGCGGCGACATGGAGGTCGAACGTGATGCTGAGGCCGAGCGACTCGGTCTGGGCAGCTCGCTCATAAAGGTATCGAGGACCTCGGAAAGCGACGCCTACTATTCGGCTTTCGACGCACTGCTATTGCCCTCCCTCTTTGAGGGCCTGCCCTTCGTTGCATCGAAGGGCAGGCTGAAGGTCTTCCCATATACGGCTCCGACGTGCTTCCTCGCGAGTTGTCCATCACTGACAGAATCTTATTCGCGTCCACCGACGAGGCGCCTTCCACCTGGGCGCGGCGTATCGCCGAGGGTATCGATAGGTATCGTATTGAAGAGCGCCCTTCGTATGCGGAAAAGATGCGCGCCGCCGGCTTCGACAGGGAGGCGTGCTTCGCAACGATTGCCATGGCCTACCGGGGTGGTGGCCGATGATACAGAGGCGCACTAAGGTCCTCATGGTGGGGCCCGCACGCAACGAGCAAGGCGGTATCGCGACCGTCATCAACGACTACTATAAGGCTGGCATCGAGGACCGCTGCGACATTACCTTTCTGCCGTGCACAGGCAAGGGGAGCAAACTTAAGAAGCTCGCGCAGGGTGTCTATGCCCTGGCGTGGGTTAAGCGACACTTGAGGGGCTTCGACGTGCTGCACGTCCACATGGGCGGCGGCAACAGCTTCGCCCGGGAGCGTTTCTTCGCCATGGCAGGTGTCGATGCCGGGGTGCCGACAATTCTGCACGTGCACGACGGCCTCTTTCGCGATACCTACGCGAATGCGCCCGAGA
>CABUDB010000297.1 GCA_902490245.1 uncultured Collinsella sp. | reverse complement strand
GGCGCCGCGGTCTTTTCGTAGGAGTCGCACACGCTTGCAAGGATGAGCTCTGCATACACCGCAGCCTGGTCGTCTTCATCGACAGTCGCCTGATCGCCAAAGGTAAAAGTCATGCCCACGTGCGATTTGTCGACATCGAATTTGATCGAGATATCGTCGGAATCAACAGCCGTGCAGCCAAAAATGAAGGCTTCCTCGGCAGCCATGCGGATGTCCTCGATGCGATCGACAGACATGGAGCACAGGGCACCAACGTTGGCTGCCGTCATGCGCACAAGGCGAGCGAGACGCGGGTCAGCAGCAACGGTCAGCGTGATGGGGCAGGTTGCTTCGCTACTCATCGCAGGACTCCTCAGAGGTCTCGGCGGGCGTATAGGTGTAATACTGAGCCGGCTTGGCTGCAGACTTCTGAGCCACATCTGCGCCATCGGCGACCTCGTCCTCGCCAATTAGGACGCGCTCGGTAGGCTGCTCGGCCTCCGCAGCGGCAGCGGCGAGCTTGCGCTCGGCGTCGGCTGCAGGTGCCTTCACCTTATTGAACAGCTTCTGCACGGCGCCGGCCGCAGAGTCGGTCACGCTCGACACGGCATTGCTGGCCTCGGCCATGCTGCCCGTAACCTCGGAAATGTCGCGAACCACGGCTTCGACCTCAACGAGATTGGAGGTAAGAGCGTCGACGGCGGTCTTGCTCGACTTGAGAAGCGGCTCAACCTGCGCCAGCGCGGGGGTAAGTTCATCAACAGCGCCATCGAGCTTTGCCACCACGGGCTGTGCCTCGGCGAGCGTGTTGTTAAGGTCGCTCACCGTCTTGTCGAGCGAATCAACGACGGTACGGGTCTTTCGCAGCGTGAGCGCGAGCTCGATAACAGCCCACACACCGGCAACGGCGAGCAGCAGCAGGGCGATTTGAATGGGACTCATACAAGCCTCCCGAAGGAATCGAAATACAGACGCTTTTCATGGTACCCCAAAGAAGGGGAAAGATACCCAAAGGGAATGTGCGAGGTGCCAACGACCTACTTGGGCGCGTTGCCGCTACGGTCGCGCTCGCTTTGCTCTACGCGCCATTCTTCCCAGCCGCGGCCCGCAGGCTGCCAAAACGCACCGTGCTCCAGCCCCTCGGGCAAATAGCGCTGATCGACCCAGCCTTCGGGATAATCATGCGGATACTTATACACACCGTATTCGTCGCTGCCTGGACGATGACGGTCACGCAGATAGCTCGGCACCTCGCGCAGCCCACTTGAATGGATATCGGCCAACGCCGCATCGATCGAAGCCTCGCACGCGTTGGATTTTGGCGCCAGGCACACATAGAGTGCAGCCTGAGCCAGGTTAATGCGACACTCGGGATAGCCAATGACCTCTGCAGACTTAAACGCGGCATGTGCCACCAAAAGTGCCTGCGGGTCGGCGTTGCCAACATCCTCAGAAGCCTGAATCATAATACGACGAGCGATAAACTTAGGATCCTCCCCTGCATCGATCATGCGCGCAAGCCAGTAGACCGTGGCATCGGGGTCGCTACCGCGCATGGACTTAATGAACGCACTGATGATGTCGTAGTGCATGTCGCCGTTTTTGTCATACGTAAAACCGCGACGCGGGTTGGCAATCTTTACGTCATCAACGGTGATGGGATAACGCTCCCCCGCCGCCGGAGCCGGCGTACCCTCGGTATCGGGACGCGTGACGGCAATCTCGCTCGCAAGCTCGAGTGTCGTGAGCGCCGAGCGAGCGTCACCCGCTGCCAGCGTGCAGATGGTCTTAACCGTATCCTCATCGGCCGAGAACTTGCCGTTCAAACCCTGCGGCGCCTCGAGCGCGCGCTCGATAAGCATGGCAATATCCTCGTCCTTGAGGTGCTCAAGCTCCACCACGCGACCGCGCGAGAGCAACGCCGAGTTGACCTCGAAGTACGGATTCTCCGTCGTGGCGCCAATCATAATGACGGTACGGTTCTCAACTGCATGCAGCAGGGCATCCTGCTGCGACTTGGAAAAGCGATGAATCTCGTCGATAAACAGGATGGTGCGACGGTCGTAGGTATTCAGGCGCGTCTTTGCCTCGTCAATCACGCGGCGCAAGTCCTTCACGGTGCCCGTCACGGCGCTGACCTCAACAAACTCGCTCTTGGTATGGTTAGCAATAATGTGGGCCAGCGTCGTCTTGCCCGTACCGGCTGGCCCGTACAGAATCACACTTGATAGCACGTCGTGCTCAATCGCGGCACGCAGCCATGAGCCCTTACCGACCTGAACCAGGGCTGCGTGATCCCGCTGATGGCCATCCCGTCCATCGTGGGCCT
>CABUDB010000296.1 GCA_902490245.1 uncultured Collinsella sp. | reverse complement strand
CCAGACTACGACTTTTGGTAATTTTATTTTGAAAGAAGCTGTTCCCGGCGGTGCGCCGTCCCTCGGAACGACGGGATAGAACAGGAGCGCATATGGCAGGCAAGCCGCAAACACTAGCTACGACCTCGGCATTCGAGATCTTGGGGCCCGTCATGGTCGGCCCCAGCTCATCGCACACCGCCGGCGCCCTGCGCTGCGCCCAAGTTGCCGCCAGCCTGCTGGAAGGCCGCATCACTAAGGTCACCTTTGGCCTGTGGAACTCCTTTGCCCACACCTACCGCGGCCACGGCACCGATCGTGCGCTCGTCGCGGGCATCCTGGGCCTCGACACCGATGACGAGAACATCAAGCAGGCCTTCGACCTCGCGCACGAGCAGGGCCTCGAATATCACTTTGACATCAAGGGCGACGACGCCTCCATCCACCCCAACACCGTCGACATCGACATGGTCGACGACACGGGCGCCACGGCCCAGGTCCGCGGCGAGAGCCTGGGCGGCGGCAAGATGCGCATCAGCCGCATTAACGGCGTCGGCGTCGACATCTCGGGCATGTACTCCACACTCTTCGTGGCGCACTACGACGTCCCCGGCGTGCTCGCCGCGCTCACGAACCTGCTCGCCTACGCACACGTGAACATCGCCTTCTGCCGCACCTACCGCACCGAAGTGGGCGGCCAGGCCTACTCCGTCTTCGAGACCGACGGCGCGCCCGACGACACCGTCGTCCCCATGCTCCGCAAGCTCGACAATGTCGATTACGCGACCTTTATCGAGCTCCCCGGTTCTGCCTCGTCGCTCTCCCCCGGCGTCTCGGCTAAGGAGATCTTCGACGACGGCGAGCAGCTGCTCGATGCGTGCGCCGAGCTCGGCCTGAATATCGGCGCCGTTATGGCCGTGCGCGAGGCGCGTCTGACCGGCGAGGCCCACGCCGTCGCCGCCATGCGCCGCGTGCTCGACGTCATGCGCGAGGAGACAACGGCCCCCATCGCCAATCCGCAGCGCTCGCTCGGCGGGCTTATCGGCGGCGAGGCCAAGCTCGTCGAAGCAACCCGCTGCAACGATTTGAGTGAAAGCCTGATGGGCCCCGTCCAGACCGAAGCCGTGGCCCGCGCCATGGCCGTGCTCGAGCGCTCCGCCACCATGGGCGTGATCGTCGCAGCTCCGACGGCAGGATCCGCGGGTGTCGTGCCCGGCTGCGTGCTGGCGCTCGCCGATCACCTTCAGCTCGACGACGAGCAAGTCATGGACGCGCTCTACTGCGCAGCCGCCATCGGCCTCAACCTCACCACAAGCGCCTGCGTTGCCGGCGCCGAGGGCGGCTGCCAAGCCGAGGTCGGAAGCGCCGCCGCCATGGCAGCCGCCGCGCTGGTGCAGATGCTCGGCGGCACGCCCGAGCAGGCGCTCGACGCCAGTTCCATCGCGCTGAGTAACCTGCTGGGCCTCGTTTGTGACCCCGTCGGTGGCCTCGTGGAGGTGCCCTGCCAAAACCGCAACGCCATCGGCGTGGCAGCGGCCTTTAGCTCGGCACAACTCGCCCTCGCAGGCATTAAGAGCCTGGTGCCGTTTGACCAGATGGCACATGTCATGCTCTCAGTGGGCCACGCGTTGCCGGCCACGCTGCGCGAGACGGCAAAGGGCGGCATCGCGCAGGCTCCGGCCGCACTTTCGGCCTGTGCAAAATGCGGTGTGTGCGGATAGCGGCAAAGAACGACTCAAAGGTGGGACAAATGTCCCACCTCTTTTGAATGCCACCGTTTCCGTACCACAAACAGCAGGGCAATCGCTATAATGCAAGCCCAGTAAAAACACGATGAACCGCAAGGCGAAAATCGAAGGATATGCATCCGATGTCGCAAAACGATCGAACTCAACTGATTCCCGATCCGCAGCAGCCGAGCAGGCACACCGGCGGCGTTCAGTCGCCGCGTCCTATCGCGCCGAGCCACGGTCAGCAGCGTGGTGCGGCAAACGCTTCCCAACGCCCGAACCAACAGCGACAGCAGCGTCAACAACGTCAGCAGCGCCAGGCAAACGGCAATGTGCCCAAGCAGCCCCCCACGCACGCTCGAGGCGATCGCGGCCCCGCGCGCAAACCCGCCGAGAACAATAAGTCGGGCAAAAAGACGACGCTCTTTGTCATCCTGGGTCTAATCGTCATTGTCTATATCGTAGGCGTCGTAGCGTTTTCGCAGGTAGCCTACCCCAACACCACCATTGCCGGCGTCGACGTCTCCTTCTCCAACGCTTCGTCTGCCGCCACCAAGGTCAACTCGGCATGGAAGCACTATAAGCTCACCGTGACAAGCGATGACTTTAGCTG
>CABUDB010000295.1 GCA_902490245.1 uncultured Collinsella sp. | reverse complement strand
CAAGCGCTCGCATAAAGATCCGGTTTCGTCTGCGCGTAAGGCTGTGGACCCCAAGTCTCCCTGTTCGATCATGAAAGCTTGCGGTGGGTGTACGGCGCTCAATCGTCCTTATAAGAAGCAGTTGGCGGCCAAGCAGGCTGCTATGGAGGAGCTGTTTGCTGAGCTCTGCGAGCGCGAGGGCATTAGCGTCGACCCCATTCGCGGTATGGGAGTCACCCTGGGAGACCCGGGCAAATATCCTGCGCCGCGTGGTTTTCGTCATAAGGCTGCCACTCCGTTTGCTCCCGGCAAAGAGGGCGCTGTCCGCTGCGGCTTTTTTGAACGTGGGACACACAGAATCGTTGCTGTTCCTGAATGCCCTGTCGAGGCGCCGGGCGCTCGTCAGATTCTCAACGGCATCGCTCGCGAGGCCGAACGTCTGCATATTCCCGCCTTTAACGAAGACAAGCATCTGGGGCTGCTTCGCTATGCCGTCGTTCGCTGCGGCTGGCGCACCGACCAGATTATGGTCACCCTCGTGACCGCTCAGCGCGACCTGCCGCATGCGCAGGAGTTCTTTGAAGCCGTCGCGGCGCTTGATCCGCATATCGTCACCGTCGCTCAGAACATCAACGGTCGCCCCGGCAATGCCATCTTGGGTGAGGAGACTCGTATCGTCTATGGCGCCGAATGCATGCGCGACCAGCTGCTCGGCTGCGAGTTCGATATCTCCCCCACCGCGTTCTACCAGACCAATCCGCAGCAGACCGAGTTGCTCTATCAGCTCGCGATTGACGGCATGGACCTGCAGCAGGGTGACATTCTTATGGACGCTTACTGTGGTAGCGGCACCATCGGTCTGTGCGCCGCGAAGGATGCCCAGGACAAGGGCATCGGCATTATGCTGCTCGGCGTGGAGCGCAACCCGGCGGGCATTGCCGACGCACGTCGCAATGCCGAGCTCAACGGCCTCACCCGCAGCGCTTGGTTTATGGCCGACGACGCCACCGATTACATCCTGGACGCCGCCGACAACAACGAGCGGATCGATGTCCTTTCCATCGACCCGCCGCGCGCCGGCTCCACCCCCGAGTTCCTCGAAGCCGCCTGCGCACTCAAGCCGCGCCGCATCACCTATATCAGCTGCAACCCTGTGACCCAAGAGCGCGACCTGCACCAGCTCCTCGACGGAGGCTATCGCCTGCTCAAGATCACGCCCGTCGACATGTTCCCCCATACCGACCACACCGAAACCGTAGCGGTCCTCGAGCGCCGCTAATCCACCCCGGTAGATTTTCGAGACAAGAAAGGGGGCGGCCCGTCTGGACCGCCCCCTTCGCTTGGTTTATGAACTCCGCTACATCCCCTTGCGCAGGTCACACACGCCGGCTGCCGCCATCTCGCGCAGCAGCGTCTCGCGGTCGCGCGTCACGATCAAATCCAGCGGGAAGTGAATCTCGTCGAGCATCTTGCGCGCGTGATCGAGCTTGCCAATGGCCATGCCAATGTGGGCATCGGTCGACACGCCAATACCCACGCCCAGCTCGGCGCAGCGCTCGGCGATCTTGCGGCATACGGCCCAATGCTCAGTGTCGACACCGTGTTCAAGACTATGGTTGTTGATCTCGATGATCTTGTGCTTGGCCTTGGCCGCCAACAGCACCTCATCGATATCGAACGGCACGCCCGAACGACCCGCATGCCCAAGCATGAACACCTTGGGGTGCTCCAGGGCATTGATGTACATCTGGGTCGTTTGGGCGAGCGTCGCGCCTTCGGCAAACTGCGGGTTATGCACGCTTGCCACCAAATAATCCAAATTACGCGTCACCAAATCGAACAGCGAATGCTCACGACTATACGGATCGCCGGCGATATCGAGCGAAACGGGAATGTCTTCGCCAAACAAGCTGCCGTCCAGCGAAACGATATCAGCCTCGGCACCACGCAGCACCAGCACGCCGCTCCAAATGCGCGGCCAGATATCCTGGTTAATAAAGAATTGGAAACTGCGCAGGTCATTGGGACAAGGCGTAACCATCGAGCTTAAATGATCGGCGGAACCGAGCACCTGAAGGCCGCGCTCCGCCGCCCAATAGATGTTCTCCTCGATGGTTGAGTACGCATGCGCAGAGAACATCGTATGAGTATGAATATCACAAGAAAGAAGGTAGGGCATCGGGTCTCCTTGTCCAGTATGGCCGCCGCGTATATTCATTGTACGCATAGCTTTCGGCAGTCGTAAAACTGCTTCATCCCAATCACACAACGGCATAGACAACGGGGTCTGGCTTAAAACCAAACCCCGTTTCACGTAAAACATTGTAAGCAGAGCGCTTTACTTTC
>CABUDB010000294.1 GCA_902490245.1 uncultured Collinsella sp. | reverse complement strand
TTTATCGTCAGCGTGAAGACCTTACTACTGAAGTTGTCCCTGTAGATATCAAGGCTCATATGATTGCTCCTCTCTGTTGTTTGCCTGCAAGTTTGATGCGGTGGCAGAAGAAAGGCTAGCGGGATTTCTGCCTGGTGCTATCGAGATTCTGCCTCGCTGCTCGATAGCTCGAAGGAGTGCATCCCATTTGTTCTTTAAATACCTGGCCAAGATGGCTTGCTGTCGCAAAGCCGCATTGGCGCGCGACTGTCTGGACCGTTCGCGTGGTGTGTGTCAAAAGTTCGCAAGCACGGTTTACGCGGTATGCGCGCAGATATGCCGCCGGGGTCGTTCCTGCGCAAGCTTCGATAATGCGGTAACACTCTCTTTCGCTTACGCCGGCTGCAGATGCCATCTGGGGCACATCTATAGCGGCTGCATAGTTCGCGCGGATATAGTCCAGGATTGCCTTGAACTGTACGTCGCGGTTGGTCATCCAAGAGGCGTTGTCGGAGGAAAAGAGCGGTTCGGCCTTGGCGTAAATCTGAATCCAGAGCTCTGACAAGCTATTCCGAAGCGCCATTTCGTTCTGCGGCCGTTGAAGGTCGTGGTTAAAGGAACTCTTTAGCAAATCGATAAAGGGCATATCGTCGGGGTTGGTGGGCGACCATTTGAGCACATCGACGCCTCGACATTGCAGTAAAGGATTGATATAGCGCTTTTGAAGGCGTCCCGCGGGATCGCTTAGCATCGACTGCTGAAAGATATGCAACATTTGAATGGCTGGTGCCGAATTGGGTGATTGCAGCGTGCTGTGCAAAACGCCGCCGTTGATAAAGCCGGCGGACCCTTCCTCAAAGCGTACGTGCTCATGAGCCGCGCGCGTTCGATAGTCAATCGCTCCCTGCTCCATGTAGAAAAGCTCAACTTCGGAATGCCAGTGCCAGGGGACGGAATTGCCCGGATAGCGAGCGAATTCTGCGCGTTCGGCAATATAGGGCCAGTCATCGGCGGTCTCGGGAAACGCTTCCTCGCGTCCTCCGCGGTGCAATTCTATGTGATCCATGTTTCGCATGGCATCAGTATAAAGCGCGATGGGCTTAGATTGCTCTTGCCTGTTCGGGGAACGCCTTGTTTAGGGATGTCTGGAGCTTTTCGAACGATGCTCGTAAGTTGAGGCTCTGATCGGTTGAGCGTTTGGGTTTTGTGGTGGGGGAGTCGAGGAGGCCGTTTCTCTGTGTCGGGGGGAAGGAGAAAAGGTTTGCATGTTTTAGGGATGGCTGCTGTGCTGCGTCATTGGAAGAATGCATGCTTATGCGGCCTCCTCGATGTCCACCAAAAGATTGCGCCCGGGGTGTGCTGCTAGGTCCCGTGCGTTGGCAGTATTATGCCGCGGCTGTTGCAAAGAAGCGCTAAAGAAAGGCTTAATGAGATTTGACGTTGCGATGAAACCGCAGTTCAAAGCTATCGAGTAACACTCTTGAAAGGTTTTGAGCTTAAGGGCTTTCTAAGGTTTGTGACGTGGATGTGGCGCGGACGTGCGGAGCGTGTGGATGCTTGCTGTTAGCGCTGCGGCTCTGCGGCGCGCACCTGCTCAATGACCTTTTCCATCGTGGCGTCGATACGGTCTTTTTTGAGCTCACATTCCCAGATGGTTATGGGTGTCCAGCCCATTTGAGTGAGTGCTGCCACGGCAGCGCGGTCGCGCTCGACGTTGCGACGGAACTTTGCCTCCCAAAACTCAACGTTGCGCTTGGGCTGGCTAGGGTTGCACTTGGGGCAGCGGTGCCAAAAGCAGCCGTTGACGAAGATGGCGATCTTGCGCCCGGGAAAGGCGATGTCGGGTTTGCCGGGTACCTTCCATTCCAAGCGATAACCCGTAAGACCCGCCGCGCGCAGGCGCTGGCGAACGAGCAGCTCGGGCTTGGTGTTGGCGCGCTTGTTGCCCTTCATGGACTTTTTGATGGCGGCGCGACGGCGGACCAGTTCGCGCTCGTCAGCGGAGAGGTCCGAGGTATCGATGCCGTCGAGCAGGCCGGGCTTGGGACGCTTTTTGCTGCGGCGCTTAGGTGCGCGCTTGGGTTTGGTGACGGGCTCGTCGGTCGTGGCGGCCTCGGCGTCGTTGGCGGCGCCGTTGGCCTCGAGCCGGTCTTCCTTCAGCTCAATCAGGGCATCGATAAGTCCCTTGTCGGCGGGCATCCATTCCACCGTGGCAAGCGAGGTACGCGGAATCCAGCGGATATCGAGCTGGCGGTCGCGCTTCTGGGGCTCATCGGATTCATCGGCGAGCGAGCAGTAGTAGCACTCCATGGAGAGATGAAAATCGAGAACCGGGAGGGTGAGCATCACCGGCCTGTTCGAG
>CABUDB010000293.1 GCA_902490245.1 uncultured Collinsella sp. | reverse complement strand
AGCACCAAGAACGGCCGCGATTCCGCAGCACAGCGTCTGGGCACCAAGCGTGCACTTGCGGCTATGACTTCGTTGATCTTTGCTTGCAGCTCCTCGTAGACCGCTATGGCTCGCTCGCCGGCCGGCGTGAGCGTGGATCCGCGGGCGCCGTCGCGCTCGATGAGCTTGCAGCCTAGCTGGCCTTCCGCCTCGTTCACGATGCGCCAGGCCTTGGAATACGCCATGCCCATGCTCTTGGCGGCGCGGTTGAGCGAGTGCTCGCGGGCAATACCCTGCAGCAGCAAGACGCAGCCGTGGCCGAAAACGCCCGGCAGGTCTTTGTCGCACGACTGAATGACCAACTTTGCCGTCGTCTTGTACTTCATACGCTCCACGTCTCCCCGCTAAAGTGTTTGCTGGGCAAACGCAAAGCCTGCGTCAAACCCTCGTGTGCTCTTCTTAAATCATGCATTGTAGCAGTCAAAGTGCGTTAAGATACTTCCCCAGTATTGGGCGCCCAAGGTTGGGCTGGGTCCTACGAGGCCTGCAGCCGACCGGTCGCATGGAAAAAGGAGAAACATGGCTACGTTCTTTCCCGGTGAGTCCCACACGTTTTCGGAGTATCTGCTGGTCCCTGGTTACTCGTCCTCGCAGTGGATCCCCAACAACGTCTCTCTTAAGACGCCGCTAACCCGCTTTAAGCGCGGTGAGAAGCCGGCAATCACCCTGAACATCCCCATGGTTTCCGCCATCATGCAGTCCGTCTCGGGCGTCGACATGGGTGTCGCGCTCGCTACCGAGGGTGGCCTGTCCTTCATTTACGGTTCCCAGAGCGCCGAGTCCGAGGCCGCTATGGTCAAGGCCGTCAAGGATCACAAGGCCGGCTTCGTTCAGTCCGATTCCACGCTGACCCCTGACATGACCATGGAGCAGGTCATCGAGCTCAAGGAGAAGACCGGTCACTCCACCATGCCGGTCACCGACGACGGCACTCCCAAGGGTAAGCTCCTGGGCATCGTCACCAGCCGTGACTATCGACCCAGCCGCGATGACCACCAGAAGAAGGTCTCCGAGTTCATGACCCCGCGTGAGCAGCTCATCGTGGGCGACAAGAACATCAGCCTCAAGGTTGCCAACGACGTCATCTGGGACAACAAGCTCAACGCCCTGCCGATCGTCGACGACAATGATCACCTTATGGGCATCGTCTTCCGCAAGGACTACGACAGCCACAAGACCAACCCCAACGAGCTGCTCGATAACGACAAGCGCTACATGGTCGGCGCCGGTATCAACACCCGCGACTATGCCGAGCGCGTGCCGCTGCTCATCGAGGCCGGCGCCGACGTTCTGTGCATCGACTCCTCCGAGGGCTTCAGCGAGTGGCAGAAGCGCACCATCGAGTGGATCCGTGCCAACTACGGCGAGGACGTCAAGGTCGGTGCCGGCAACGTTGTCGACGCCGAGGGCTTCCGCTTCCTGGCCGACTGTGGTGCCGACTTCATCAAGGTCGGTATCGGCGGCGGTTCCATCTGCATTACCCGCGAGACCAAGGGCATTGGCCGTGGCCAGGCCACCGCGCTGATCGACGTCTGCCGCGCCCGTGACGAGTACTACGAGGAGACCGGTGTTTACGTGCCCGTGTGCTCCGACGGCGGCATCGTCTACGACTACCACATGACGCTCGCCCTTGCCATGGGTGCCGACTTTATGATGCTGGGCCGCTACTTCGCTCGCTTTGATGAGAGCCCGACCGAGCGCGTCAACGTGAACGGTCAGTACATGAAGGAGTACTGGGGCGAGGGTTCTGCTCGCGCCCGCAACTGGCAGCGCTACGATCTGGGTGGCGCCGCGAAGCTCAGCTTCGTCGAGGGCGTCGACTCCTACGTTCCCTACGCCGGTTCTCTCAAGGACGGCGTGGGCGGCACGCTCTACAAGGTCAAGTCCACGATGTGCAACTGCGGTGCCCTCTCGATTCCCGAGCTCCAGGAAAAGGCGCGCCTGACCCTGGTCTCCTCGACCTCGATCGTCGAAGGCGGAGCCCACGACGTTGTCGTAAAGGATTCCCAGCAGTCTGTGTCTTATCGATAAGCGGCTTTCCCAGGCACCGCACCTTGCCGTTCAAACCGTCGCTTGCGTACTTAAGTACGCGGCGCTCCTCTTTCACGGCAATCTGCGGCACCTGGAAAACCCGTTCGTGCTAGAACGAGTTTCAGACAAAGGTTGATTCCCAACCACGTTATTTAGATAAAGCGAGATGCATGCAAGTCGCAGGCATCTCGCTTGTTGTATTTGCTATCATCATGCGAGTTAACGATGTGGCCGTTTACTGGGGCTTCAATTCAATGCTTCTCTTGCGATGACATCTCCTCTTA
>CABUDB010000292.1 GCA_902490245.1 uncultured Collinsella sp. | reverse complement strand
TTCGATAACGGCGTGAAGCGCATGAACATGGCGCACTTGGAGAATATAGACACGGACCAGTATATTTGCTAAAACGTTTTATCATGGTGAAAAAACGTTTTACCACCCTTATCAATCCCATCGATTAGCAAAACGCGACATTCACCTGCGGCGTTGATTGTCACAGGTGCTCCACATTCGGTCTCTGCAAATTGGTAAACGTGTTTAGTTGTGTTTAGTAAGCTCGAGCACGCTGTCCTTAACGATAAGCTCCGGCTCCAGAACGACCTCTTCGGCACGCCTGCCGCCCCTACCGGCAAGACGCTTGGACATGCAGCCAAAAGCATGCTCCGCAAGGACACCAGGGTCCTGCTCAATCGCGGTCAGTGCCGGCTCAAAGAGAACGTCGGCCGCCGAGTTGTCATAGCTCACCACCGAGATATCGCCCGGGATGCTCTTCCCCATCTCGTGCAAGCGCTTGAGCAAACCGAGGGCAATGTTATCCGAGCTTGCGAACACGGCAGTGGCGTCAGTTGCGAGCACTGCCTCCGAGGCCTCGTATGCGCTCGGAATGTAGTACTCGCTCTCAAACTCCAAACGCGCGTCGATCGGCAGGCCAACCTCGCGCAGCGCGCGCTCATAGCCGGCAAGTCGCTTGCGACCCGTATTGGAACGGCGGGCATTAACCAGGCAGGCAATACGGCGGTGGCCTTGCTCGATCAGATAGCGGGTGGCCATATAGCCGCCCATCTCGTGGTCGAACATCACCTTGTCGCACTCGAGCCCCTCAATGGCACGGTCGACCATTACGGCCGGGATGGGCAGGTGGCTGACCTCTTCGCGCAGGGCGCGGTCATCGGAGAACTCGTCACCCACCACCAGGAAGACGCCATCAACGCCGCGCGTCACCAGCTGGCGCAGCAGCTCCAGATCGTCATCGGCGCTTCCGCCCGAGCTGGTAATGAAGAGCGCATAGCCGTCCTCGCGGCAGCGCTTTTCCAGGCTACCGGCGAGCGAGGCAAAAAAGCGGCTCTCGATGTTAGGGACGATAAGGCCCAGCGTGCGCGACTCGCGCATGACCAGGCTGCGCGCAATCTGGTTGGGAACATAGTGGTTGCGCGCCGCGACCTCTTTGATGAGCTTGCGGTTTTCTTCCGAGATGCGACAGGGCCGATTATTGAGAACAAGCGAGACCGACGAGGGGGAAAGCCCCACCTCCTGGGCGATCTGCTTGAGGGTGACTTTGTTGGCCATCTCGCTCCTTCCGGGTTTACGCGCAATCTCTTGAAAGTATAGCGACTACCCCTCTACCTCGGTGATAAACACTTTACCAATCCGGTGGACGGCTGTTTTATCGCCGCCAGCGCACCAAATCCGTCCGGGTGGGGTATATTGCAATCGATTGATGACAACGACCACCAAAAGGCGGATATTCGTATGCACGAGAACGATTTTTTTAACGAGGACCTGCTGTGCGCGCTCGCTGGCGTTGCCGGCGAGGACAACGTGCTGATGAGCGAGCCCATGCGCGAGCACACCACGTTTAAGATCGGCGGTCCGGCCGACGTCTTTGTCACGCCCGATACTGAGCAGGGCCTCGTCGCCACGCTCGATACCTGCTATCGCTGCAATCTACCACTCACCATCGTGGGCAACGGCTCCGACTTGCTCGTCGGCGACAAGGGCATCCGCGGCGTCGTCGTAGCGCTGGGCGAGGGCCTCTCCGACATTACGGTCGACGGCACGCACGTCACGGCGGCAGCCGGCGCCTTGCTTTCCGATGTCGCAGCCGCGGCAGCCGAGGCCGGCCTTACCGGCATGGAGCCCATCTCGGGCATTCCCGGATCGGTCGGCGGTGCCTGCTACATGAACGCCGGAGCATACGGCGCTTGCATGGCCGATGTGCTGGAGTCCGTGCGCGTCTACAAGCCCGCCCGCATGCTCGACGACGGCACCCGCGGTAGCGGCAGCATTATTGAGTTCGATGTCGATGAGCTCAACCTGGGCTATCGCAAGAGCCGCATTGCCGACGACGGTTTCGTCGTGCTTTCGGCCACTTTCAATCTCGCCCCGGGCAACGCCGCGATGATCAAGGCCGACATGGACGACTACCGCCAGCGCCGCGAGGACAAGCAGCCGCTCGACATGCCGAGTGCCGGCTCCACCTTCAAGCGCCCCGAGGGCTACTTTGCCGGCAAGCTCATCATGGACGCCGGCCTGCGAGGACACGCCATCGGCGGCGCGCAGGTGAGCGAAAAGCACTGCGGCTTCATCGTCAACGCCGACCACGCCACCGCCGCCGATGTCGACGAACTCATCCGCCACATCCAAACAACCGTCAAAGACCAATTCGACGTAGACCTCGAACCCGAAGTCC
>CABUDB010000291.1 GCA_902490245.1 uncultured Collinsella sp. | reverse complement strand
CGACCACCGAGATCTACACTCTTTCCCTACACGACGCTCTTCCGATCTCCCCGCACGGCGACATCGAGACGCCGATTTTTATGCCCGTGGGCACCAAGGCAAACGTCAAGGGCATTCCTACCGAGACTGTCAAGAAGCTCGGCGCCCAGATCGTGCTCGCCAATACCTATCATCTGTCCATGCGTCCCGGCGAGGACACCATCGCCGAGCTGGGCGGCCTGCACAAGTTCATGAACTGGCACGGCCCCATCCTCACCGACTCGGGCGGTTTCCAGGTCTTCAGCCACAACGATGCCGTCAAGCTCACCGATGAGGGCGTGCGCTTTATCGTCAACGATTACGACGGCCGCCACGTGTTTTGGACGCCCGAGGACAACATGGAAATCGCCATGAAACTCGGCTCCGATATCTGCATGCAGCTCGACCAGTGCCCGGGCTATCCCGCCACGCGCGCCTACGTTGAGCGCGCCGTTGAGCTGTCGAGCATGTGGGCCGAGCGCTGCTATAAGGCGCATACCCGCGATGACCAGGCGCTCTTTGGCATCGTTCAGGGCGGCATGCACCTGGATCTGCGCCTGCGTTCGCTGCGCCATCTGGAGGAGTGCGGCGACTTCCCGGGCTATGGTATCGGTGGCTATTCGGTGGGCGAGGATCACGAGACCATGTTCGAGACCCTGGCGCCGCTCGTGAGCGAGTACATGCCCAAGCATAAGCCGCGCTACCTGATGGGTGTCGGCAACCCGACCACGCTCGTGCGCGGCGTTGGCGTGGGCATCGACATGTTCGACTGCGTCCTGCCGACGCGCACCGGCCGCATGGGTACGGCGTTCTCCAGTGAAGGTCGCCTTAACTTCCGCAACGCGCGCTTTGCGCACGACGACGGCCCCATCGACCCCACCTGCACCTGCCCGGTGTGCACGGGCGGTTACAGCCGTGCGCTCATCCGTCACATGGTCACGCAGAAGGAGATGCTCGGCGGCATTCTGCTTTCGATGCACAACATCTACTACCTGCTCAACCTTATGCAGCGGGCCCGCCAGGCCATTATCGAGGGCCGCTACGGCGCGTTCGTGAGCGACTGGATGAACAGCCCTGCGGCGGTGGATTACTAAGAGCAGCACGGGCGCTTGCAGAGCGCGGGCAACGGCAAGGGGCGAGCGCCGGCCGGTCATCACGTTTGCTAACACCGCTTGCGCGACCGATGACCGATAGCTTGCAAGCACTTGATGCATCGTGGGTACCATACCGAATAGTTGATGTTCGGGCGGGTGTTTGGCGCACAGCGTCGACCCCGCCCGTTTTTCTTTTTCTCGATAGGAGTACCCATGATTAAGAATGAGAACGTCGAGGGCGAGCCTGTCTACGACGAGACGTACCGCCGCGGCCCCGTGGTCATGCGCGGCCCCATGATTCCTAAGGACAACACCTACGCCAACCTGCTGGCGCCCGAGGACTCGACCGACTGGCTGCATGCCGACCCGTGGCGCGTGCTGCGCATTCAGGCAGAGTTTGTCGATGGTTTTGGCGCGCTTGCCGAGCTTGGACCTGCGGTGACCATCTTCGGTAGCGCCCGCACGCCCAAGACCGATCCGCTCTACAAGGCGGCGCGTACCGTCGGGCGCAAGATCGCGCAACGTGGCGTGGCGGTCATCACCGGTGGCGGCCCCGGCATCATGGAAGCGGCCAACAGGGGAGCGGCGAGTGTCAACGGCAAGTCAGTTGGCCTAGGCATTGAATTGCCGCACGAGCAGGGGCTCAATAAATACGTGAACCTCGGCATGGACTTCCGCTACTTCTTTGTGCGCAAAACCATGTTCGTTAAGTACAGCTCGGGCGCCATCGTATTTCCCGGCGGCTTTGGCACGCTCGACGAGATGTTCGAGGTTCTCACGCTGGTGCAGACGCACAAGGTCAAGCGCATGCCGCTCGTGCTGGTGGGCACCGAGTACTGGCAGGGCCTATTCGACTGGCTCAACGGCCCGGTGATGAGCACCGGTATGATTAGCCCGCTCGATCCGGATCTGGTACACATTACCGACGACCTCAACGAGGCCGTTGACATTGCGCTCAGCGGGCTGATGTAGATCAATCGTGCCCACGCGACATGAATACGCATGGCAATCTGATGTTGTCTAACATCAGATTGCCATTTATATTGGGTATACTGGTGTAAAAGACGAGGGCGAGGAGGTCGCAAATGTCTACAGCAACAGTTAAGCCTACGACGGTTCGAATCGAAGAGGGGCTCAAGGAGCAGGCGACTGAGTTCTTGGATTCGGTCGGCCTCAGCCTCAATTCCTATCTCAATCTTGCCGTTCGGCAGCTGGTAAATCAGCGAAAGATTCCTTTTGAGATTGTAGGAAGGGCGGAGGTGCCCAACGAGGT
>CABUDB010000290.1 GCA_902490245.1 uncultured Collinsella sp. | reverse complement strand
CGTTGGTGTCCTGGGCCTCCCGGACCGGTTCGCCGTTCAGCAGCACCCGGAAGGCTTTCGAAGGGTCGCCCGGCAATCGCCAGCCACGACCCCCAGACGGGACGCCAACACGATAGAGAGGAGAGGCATGCAGTACTCACAGGAAGTGGAGAACATGTGCCCCGTTGCCAAGGGTGCATACCACGGCCCCGCACCCATCCCCGAGGAGGGCAAGTGGGTCCAGGCTAAGGAGATTTCCGACATCTCCGGTCTTACGCACGGTGTGGGTTGGTGCGCACCTCAGCAGGGCGCCTGCAAGCTCACGCTGAACGTCAAGGACGGCATCATCGAGGAGGCCCTCGTTGAGACCATCGGCTGCTCGGGCATGACCCACTCTGCCGCCATGGCTTCCGAGATCCTTCCCGGTAAGACCATCCTCGAGGCCCTCAACACCGACCTCGTCTGCGACGCCATCAACGTTGCTATGCGCGAGATCTTCCTGCAGATCGTTTACGGCCGCAGCCAGACCGCGTTCTCCGAGGGCGGCCTGCCCGTGGGCGCCTCCCTCGACGACCTCGGCAAGGGCCTTCGCTCTCAGGTCGGCACCATGTTCGGCACCAAGGCCAAGGGCGCTCGTTACCTCGAGCTCGCTCAGGGCTACGTCACCCGCATGGCTCTCAACGACAAGAACGAGATCATCGCGTTCGAGTTCCTGAACCTCGGCAAGTTCACCGACGCCGTCAAGGCCGGCAAGACCCCCGAGGAGGCCATCGCTGGCGCTATGGGCCACTATGGTCAGTGGGAGAACGCTGCCAAGTACATCGACCCGCGCACCGACGAGGAGACTCACTCCGTCGCCAGCGTGTTCCCGGTTCACGAGTAGAAAGGGAGGGAAATAACTATGACTGTTACGTTCGAAGGTTACGAGCGCCGCGCTGACAAGATCAACAAGTGCCTCGCCGACAACGGCATCGCCTCCCTCGAGGAAGCTCTGCAGATCTGCACCGACAAGGGCTTCAACCCGCGTGAGATCGTCAACAACACCCAGTCCATCGCCTTCCAGAACGCCGAGTGGGCCTATACCCTCGGCTGCGCTCTCGCTGTCAAGCGTGGCGCCAAGACCGCTTCTGAGGCTGCCGCCATCATCGGCGAGGGCATTCAGGCCTTCACCGTCCCCGGCTCCGTCGCTGAGGACCGCAAGGTCGGTCTGGGCCACGGCAACCTGGGCGCTATGCTGCTCTCCGACGACACCGAGTGCTTCGCCTTCCTGGCCGGCCACGAGTCCTTCGCTGCCGCTGAGGGTGCTATCGGCCTGGCTCTGAACGCCAACAAGGCTCGTAAGAAGCCGCTGCGCGTTATCCTCAACGGTCTGGGCAAGGACGCTGCCCAGATCATCGCCCGCATCAACGGCTTCACCTATGTGAAGACCCAGTTCGACTACTACACGGGCGAGCTCAAGGTCGTCGAGACCATCCCCTACTCCGATGGTCCCCGCGCTGCCGTTAACTGCTACGGCTCCGACGACGTCCGCGAGGGCGTTGCCATCATGTGGCACGAGAACGTCGACATCTCGATCACCGGTAACTCCACCAACCCCACCCGCTTCCAGCACCCCGTCGCCGGCACCTACAAGAAGGAGCGCCTCGAGGCTGGCAAGAAGTACTTCTCCGTCGCTTCTGGTGGCGGCACTGGCCGTACCCTGCACCCGGACAACATGGGCGCCGGCCCTGCCTCTTACGGCATGACCGACACCATGGGCCGCATGCACTCCGATGCCCAGTTCGCCGGTTCTTCCTCCGTGCCTGCGCACGTCGACATGATGGGTCTCATCGGCATGGGCAACAACCCCATGGTCGGTGCCACCGTCGCCTGCGCTGTCGCCGTCGAGGAGGCCCTCAAGGCCTAATCGCGCCCGCGCGATGCTCATATAGTTGAGCTTTGGAGCCGCTACCCACCCGGGTAGCGGCTCTTTTTGTTTGCGCTGTCGCAGGATAGCTAATGCCGATATATCAGTTGCGGCGAAATACGAGATGTGATGAGATGGAGCGTCAGAGCGTCCATGACGCCCACCTGCCATATTTGCCCTTTACCGATTTGCCGAGTCTTTGCGACCCCATTGCCGATCACCCGTGCGACAATGCGCCGGACGAGAAAGGAATCCGATGGAATCGACTGATGTACTGGTAATTGGATCTGGCATTGCGGGCCTTTGCGCCGCCATCGAAGCGGCACGCACGGGTGCAACCGTCACTGTGGCAAGCGCCGGCAAGACTATGAGTGGATCGAGCTTCTTCCCCGGAACCTGGGGCCTCGGCCTTATTGGCCCCGTCGACGAAGACGATGAGCAGGACCTCATCGACACCATTCAGACCGCTCGGCAACTTCTTCACCGTGCGCGAGGCCGCCGCCGTCTACGGTTATGACTG